>CALBIE010000882.1 GCA_937893495.1 uncultured Verrucomicrobiales bacterium
CGGCATGGCAGCGGTTCGTGGAATGGAAACGCATCGAGCGCGAGGATGAACCGCGCCACGTCTCACTGGAGACGGTCATCCGCGGCACATCCGACAAGACGCGGCTGCTTGACCTGGTGGAGAACTTCACGCTGTTCTCGGAGCACATGGCAGGCTTCGAAGTCTGGGGCAGCCTCGGCTTGACCAACTGGACGCGTTCAACCAACAGCCTGCAAATCGTGAACGGCGGCATCGAAATCGAGGACACCGCCGCACCCGGCTTTCCGTGGTGATACTATCGGGTCATCGAGCGATGATGCCTGACGCCAAGTGCTGACGATGACGCAGAAGGAGGAAGGGCGGAAAGAAAACGGACGGACTATTCTGGATTCGATGCCGGAAAACACAATGCGAACCGGGTGCCAACGTCCCCATCGCCGAACGAAAAGATAGCGCCATTTAAAAGAAGAAAACCTGCGACCAGTAAAGAAAGGCCCGGTTGCCTGGCGCGCGGAACGGCGCGGTGTCGTGGAAGTAGTAACGCGAAAAGAAAGAAAAGAACTCAGTCCCCTTCTCTGATGAGTTTCACCGGGACGAAGCAGATTTCAAAAGGCGAACCCCAAGTCCGTCATCGACGTTTTCATTCTTACTTTGATTCCTGCAGGGAAGGAATGAAATCATCGATTCTGGAAGAAACCCCTTTAAAAATGGCCATATTAGACATTGGCGGAGAGGGAGGGATTCGAACCCTCGATACCCTTTCGAGTACGCACGCTTTCCAGGCGTGTGCCTTCAACCACTCAGCCACCTCTCCTGCCGGAAGCGAGAACATACTGTCAAATCTTTCGGCCGCGCAATCCCGTTTTATTTTCAAACGCAATCCTGAAGCGATCTCCCACGCTTGAAACGGAATCAATATCCGTCCGGATGGCTCTGGTGCCAATGCCAGGCGGTCGTGACAATCTCCTCGAGAGTCGGATGGGCGGGTTTCCAGCCAAGTTCCGTAATCGCCTTTCTGGACGACGCGATCAGGCGCGGAGGATCGCCGGCGCGACGCGGTTCTTCCAATACCGGGATGTCCCTGCCCGTCACCTTGCGACAGGTATCGATGACTTCCCGCACCGAGTAACCCTCGCCGTTGCCGAGGTTGAAGCTACCGCTGACGCCTTCCTTCAACGCCAGCAAATGCGATGACGCAAGATCGAGCACATGGATATAATCGCGGATGCAGGTGCCATCCGGCGTATCATAGTCGGTGCCGAAGATGGCACAGTTTTCCTTCTGTCCAAGCGCTACTTTCAGAATGTTGGGGATTAGATGCGTTTCAATTCGATGAGCCTCGCCGCGGGAGGCACTCGCGCCAGCCGCGTTAAAATATCGGAAGACCACGTAATTCAATCCGTGAATCTTGCGGTACCATTCCAACAGGGTTTCAAACATCAACTTTGATTCACCGTAGGCATTGACCGGTTGTTTGGGAAAATCTTCCTCAATCGGAACCCGATCCGGCATTCCGAATACGGCCGCAGTGGAACTGAAGACAATTTTTTTGACACCGGTCTCAATACAGGCCTCCAGCAGTTCGATACCGTTGGAAACGTTGTTGCGAAAATATTTACCGGGTTCCGTCATCGATTCTCCCACCATGATGAATCCGGCGAAGTAGAAGACCGCCTCGGCCTGCGCTTCTTTCAGCGCCTGACTCGTGGCGGCGCGGTCGGCTAAATCCCCCTGTACGAAGCGTGCTCGTTCGTTCACAGCGGCGCGATGCCCCTCAACCAGGCTATCAAACACGGTGACGTTATGTCCGGCGTTGCAAGCCTCCTCGACAAAGACCGATCCAATATAGCCTGCGCCGCCGGCAACCAGAATATTCATCGCCGAGGAAGGTAAGACCGAGATGCGAACCGCTCAACGCAATTCCACCGGCATCGGGCTTTGATCTGAACGATTCAGTTGGAGCGCAGGCCCCGACCGTATAGATTCGGGTGGCCACGACTACTCCCAGCCATTGAATCGTAGCAGCCGACGTAAGGAGGCTCTGAATTCCTGTTTTCCAAACAGTGTGAGCCTCCTTACGTCGGCTGCTACCAGATCTGGAAAGACCGCCAATCGTCCAGCTACAGGATTCCCTTTTCCAGCCACTCGTCATTGCCTGCCAGCAGATCCTGCGCGAGGCGGTAATTGGCCTTGTCATTGTTCTCGCTCAAACCGCGAAACAACTCGTCGACTTTCAATCGCGACTGGCGCGAAAAACAATCCGCGAGCGCTACAACATCCTGGTCGCGCTTTGCATCGCCCAGCAGAGATTGCGCGCGGGCGCAGGTCGCGGAGATGGCAAATAGTTCAGTGCCAATTTCAACAAATCTTCCCAGCAATACCTGTTCACGTTCCAATTTCGGGCCATGCCAGGCCATTGCATGAAACAATCTGCGACTGAGCTTGCGCGCGGTGCGTTTCGCGTAGCGCAGATGTTTTGCCAGTCGCGGATGCACTCCGCCCGGCACCTGCGGAAGACCCGCGTCGAGGAAGGCCAGCCATTGACGCGGATACCATGCCGCGTAAAACAGGCCGGCCTTCCAGGCCGCCACCGCGCGCGTGGGGATGGGCAGCTGGGTGTTCAGCGCGGCGGCGGCGACCTTGAGATGGGGTTCAAGAGCTTCGCGCGCGATGAACAGTCGCATGATTTCGCTCGAACCTTCAAAAATCGTGTTGATACGGCAGTCGCGCATCCAACGCTCGACCGCAATCGGTTCTTCACCGCGTGCCTTGAGGGACTGAGCAGTTTCATAGCCGCGCCCACCCCGAATCTGCATTGTCTCATCGACGATCTTCCATGCCATTTCGGTTCCCCACATCTTGCACATGGCTGCTTCCAATCGGATGTCCGCCTGCTTGTCACGGTCCACCAGACTGGCGGTGTAAAGTGTCATCGATTCCATCGCGAAGGTATTCGCCGCGATGCGCGCGAGTTTGTCCGCAATGGCCGAATGCTTTCCTATCGCCGCGCCCCACTGCACGCGTTCCTTCGTCCACTTGCGAACGGTCTGCAGGCACTTCTTGGCAAGCCCGGTGCAGGCGGCCGGCAGAGTGAGGCGGCCGGTGTTCAGCGTGGACAATGCGACTTTTAGTCCGCGCCCTTCACCGGCGATGAGGTTATCGGCGGGAACTTTCACATTCGTGAACGTAATCACCCCGTTGTAAAGCGCGCGTAGTCCCATGAAATGGCAGCGGCGAACGACTTCCACACCGGGGGTGTCCATATCGACAATGAAAGCTGAAATCTGCTTGCGCTTGCGCCCGTTGACTTCCTTGTCGGGCGTGCGGGCCATGACCACGATGACACCGGCTTTCGTTCCATTCGTGCACCAGAGCTTCTCACCGTTGATGATGAAATGTTTTCCGTCCGGCGTGGGCTCGGCGCGCGTGGACATGGCGGCCGGATCGGAGCCCACACCCGGTTCCGTCAATGCGAAGGCCGAGATCTCGCCTTTGGCAAAGCGCGGCACGTATTTCTTCTTTTGCTCCTCGGTGCCAAAGAGAATCAATGGTTGTGGCACTCCAATCGATTGATGCGCCGAGATCAGCGCGGTCAAGTTGCCGCAGTAACTGCCAAGCAGAATTGCCGCGCGACAGTAGTTGGTCTGGCTCAGGCCAAGCCCGCCATACTTCGGATGAATCTTGATGGCGAATGCACCCATGTCACCGAGTCCCTTGATAACCTCATCAGGAATCTCGCCCGAGCGATCTATCTCATCCGGGTCGGCATGCTCGCGCAGGAAGTTCTCCAAACGATTCAGGAACGCATCGCCCTGATCCTGATCCTCGTGCGATTGCTCAGGGAAAGGCAGCATCCGATCCAGTTCGCACCGCCCCATGAACAGATTCTGACCGAAGCTGCCCTGCTCGGCGACGGTGTCGCTTGCGGCCTCGGTCAATTCGAGCGCGGCGCGCTGGCCGTCTGACATTTTTGAAGTATCGATCTCGGCCCGTTGCCCGTCGGGGGTCGCAGTCGGACGCTTTGTTTCTTCATCCGCAGGAATATTCCGCGGTTCGGTATTCGTGGTTTTCATAGGTGGCCTCCATCATTGGTTATAAAAACGTTTGTTGGTTCTGGCCATGCTCTCCAGCAAATCACAAGGGCGAAACGGGCGTTCACCAGCCTCGGCAAGCGTGTTCATTTCCGAAACGACCCGTTCGATCCCCGTGCCATCCGCAAAGCGAAGCGGTCCGCCGCGAAACGGCGCAAAGCCCGTTCCCATGATCATCGCGAGATCGACATCCTCCGGGCCTTCGACAATTTCCTCTTCCAGACAACGCGCGGCTTCATTGACCATCAATAGCACCATGCGGGACTGAAGCTGGCCGAGCGGTCGGTTCGCTGCCTGGTCGTCGCGCATCAGGCGCTCGTCCTCCTGATTGGGGCGAACGCGCTTGCCGTCGTGCAGATAAAATCCACGCCCCGATTTGCGTCCCAGCCAGCCTCGTTCGAGCAGCTTATCCAACACTTTTGGCACCACGACGTAACGGGAAAACGGACCGGACAAGGTTTCCGATACGTGATGGGCGATATCGACCCCCACCTCGTCAATCAATCGCAGCGGTCCCATCGGCATGCCGAAGTCCAGCATCGCTTCGTCCACGTCCTTCACTTCCGCACCCTGTTCGAAAAGCAATGCCGCCTCAATCAGGTAGGGCATCAGAATGCGATTCACGATGAAGCCGGGGCTGTCTTTCACTACGACCGGCAGTTTGCCAATCTGCTGAACGAATTTCACCACGTGATGCAATACTTCGGGGTCGGTCTTCTCTCCGCGAATCACCTCGACCAGTTGCATGCGATGTACGGGATTGAAAAAATGAATCCCCACGACCCGCTCAGGCACCAGCAAATCAGCGGCAAGCTTCGTGACGGACAACGCGGAAGTATTCGTCGCCAGAATTGTTTCGTTGGAAGTCAAATCCTCCAGTTGATGAAACAAGTCCTCCTTGAGTTCCATCTTCTCGACCGCCGCCTCGATCACCAGATCCGTGTTGGTCATACGCACTGCTTCCGTGGTCGGGAAAATTCGATCCATTCCCTGCCGCGCCTCGACCTTTGAGAAGCGGTGCCGTTGAACAGCCTCGCCGTACAGTTTACCCACGTTCGCCATTCCACGGGCGACGGCCTCGGCATTGATATCCCGCAGGGTCACGGACAGTCCACGTGAACTCAACCATTGGGCGATTCCGGATCCCATTACGCCGGCACCGACCACGGCCGTGCGCTCAAGCTTCCGCCGCGGCACATCGTTGCCCTTGAGGACATTGAGTTTTTTGGCACGTTCCTGCAGAAAGAAAACACCGATCAGGTTGGCTCCCACAGTGGATTGAGAAAGCTCCATAATGGCATTGGCTTCGTTCTCAAACGAGCGCCGCTCGGAACCCCGCACAGCTTCAATCACCACATCGAGTGCCTTGGGAATCGCCGGATAATGCCCGCGCGTGCGCTTCAATATCGCCGGACGCGCTCGCCGCTCCGCCACCCGCGCCGAAAGGCGATTATTCAGCACCCACAAGCGTTTCGGGGAAGGTCGCCGGCTGCCACGCGGCACTCGCTTTCCGGCCACGATAAGTTTCCAGGCGGTTTCCAGCAGGTACTCGCGCGGCACGAGCATGTCCACCATGCCGACTTTAAACGCCTTTGCTGAGGCAACTGTCTTGCCGCCGAGAATGATATCCAACGCCGCCGGCAATCCGATCAAACGCGGCAACCGGGTACTGCCACCCCAGGCTGGAATAATTCCCAATTGCGTCTCCGGCAAACCAATCTTGCTTGCCTTATCCGGCGTGGCAATCCGCATATCACAGGCAAGGCAAACCTCGTACCCCCCGCCGACGCATGCGCCATGAATCGCCGCCACGGTCGGGACGCTCAGGCGGGCAAGACGATTGAAGGTATCCTGACCCAGTTCAACCAACTTACGAAGCAATCCTTCATCATCGCTTTTTGCCAGCGAATTCAAGTCGGCTCCGGCAATGAAGATACTGTCCTTCGCGCTGGTCAGCACCAGACCCCGCAAGGTCTTGTTCTGTTCCACGAATTCAAGATGCGAGCCCAATTCTTCGAGCGTCGCCCGATCGAATACGTTGGCGGACGAATCCGGCCGGTCAAACGTCAGCACACAAATCTGGTCGCTGGTGATCTCGCGGCGAATGCGCTCAGCAACCGCCTCCTCACTGGCTTGGGGTAAATTGGCCATAACGCGGTTTTGTCCTGACAATCGCTTTTCTTCGAGTGGCGTCAAGGTTGCGGTGCTCATAGCATGTCTTTCTTTACCGGAGGCCCGGCTTCGATCTTCCGCGGTTTTCCGGTCAACCCGTAGCGAACGGCAATCCGGTGACAGGTCACCTTGTTGATACGGCGCGAACGACTGCGGATGATTTTCGAAAACCCATCGGTTTCCGGCCGCAATACATTTCTCATTGTGAAAACACGTTTCATAACGCCTCCAACCAGATAGCCGCGCCCTGCCCACCACCGACACAGAGCGAAATGAGCGCGCGTTGTTGTCCGCGACGGCGCAATTCCTTCAGGCTGGTCAGCACCAACCGGGCACCCGTGGCACCCACCGGATGTCCCAGGGCAATCCCACCACCATTCACGTTGAGCTGGTCAGTCGATATTTCCCCCACTGGATAGGCCCGGCCCAAAACTTTGCGCGCGAACTTTTCAGAACTGCTGGCCTTCATCACGGCGAGGACCTGCACGGCAAACGCTTCGTTGATCTCAATCAGGTCAGCACTCGAAAGCGACAGGCCGGTTTCTTCCTCCGCGCGGGAAATTGCATACACGGGTCCCAATCCCATTCGCGACGGTTCGCACCCGGCATAGGCATAGCCGACCAGGCGACCGAGCGGTTTCAGGCCCAACTCCTCCGCTTTGTCCTCGGACATCACGAGCAACGCCACGGCGCCGTCCGTGATTTGCGAGGCATTCCCTGCCGTGACCGTTCCGTTCTGACGATCAAACACCGGGCGCAACTTGTTCAATGCCTCCAGGGTCTGATTCTCCCGCACACCGTTGTCTCGGACAATCGCTTTGCCGCCGATATACACCGGGCAGATTTCTTCCGCCAATTTTTCTGTCGCCGCTTCGGCACGATGATTGGACTCAAGCGCAAACGCGTCCTGGGCCTCGCGAGTGATGCCACCTTCGCGGGCAAGAATCTCAGCGGTCTCGCCCATGTTCAGGCCGCACACTGGATCACTCAGCCCCATCTGCAACGCGATGCGTGGTTTGAAATCCGAAGGACGAAAACTCAACAACGCCTTCACGCGGTGGCCAAAGGATTTCGCCCGACTGAGGCGGGTGAGTCTTGCCTTGGCGGAATCGGAATAAATAAAAGGGTAGTTCGACATGCTTTCCACGCCGCCAACGACGAATACTTCGCCACGCCCGGCGCACATCTTTTCGTACGCCTGCGTGAAGGACTCCATCCCGGAGGCACAGTTGCGACTGACCGTGATAGCCGGCACGGATTCCGGAATTCCAGCACGCAGGGCAATCACCCGACCAAGGTTGGCGCTGTCGTGCGGTTGGCCGACACAGCCGATGATGACTTCGCTGACGAGTTTCGGATCCAGACCCGTCTTCGTGAGCAGCGCGTTGACCGCGATGCGCCCCAGTTCATCCGCCGCCAATCCGGCAAGATCCGTTCCTGCTTTGCAGAACGGCGTGCGGACACCATCAACAATGACCAGATTCTTTTTCATCATTTGTTCCTCCCTGATTCTATCGGATTCAGGGTGTCATTGCCCATTTTGTTTCGTGCTCGCCACGCAGTGTTCTCCTCACCGTTCGCCCGGTTCAGTTCCAGACCCGCTGAATTTGCTGCGGGGCGGTGATCCACGACTTTCTTTTCCTTCATCTCAGAGCCCACACCCTGCAACCGTCGCATCTCCGCCGCAGAATGGAAGATGACGCGGTTTGGTTGCACTTCGGTGTGGGCGGTAAAGCGATGCCGGACATCCTCTTCCAGTTGCGCTTCGTCACTGCCGTTGAGCTTGTGGACGTGCAGGACGAGTTCATCGATCTCGAGCGGATCGTCGTTCTGCTTGCGCAGTTCAAGTTGCCATGCCCCGACACTTGCAGCGTCATCAAGGAGATGTTCAAGTTCATTGAAATCGACCAGCGTGCCTTTGAGTTTGCCAAGTTGCATTTCCTGCACAGCGGAACTGCGGGATATCCGGCCGACGAGGCGCGGCAAACGCCGACCGCAATTGGGACATTCATCATAGACCAATCCGCCATCAATGCAGTCCCCCGTCCGATACCGGAGAACCACGGTCCCCCGGGCGTCCAGAGGCGTATACACTATCTCGCCTGGATGACCGGGTGGCACCGGCTCTCCGGATTTCGGATCAACAATCTCAAAGAGTGAAGTATCCGGGTAGGTGTGAAATCCCACGGACGCTTGTTCGACCGGTACCGGGCATTCAGCGAACGCCATCTTGGCCTCGGTGAACCCGAACGTGGACACCACATCGCAGCCGTGTGAATCGAGCTCCAACGCAAGGTTGCGCAGCTTGATACGCATCCCATCGGGAACCTTCTCGCCACCCAGAACAATGCGACGCAAGTTCGGGCATTTCACCCCTTCGTCAGCGGCTTCGTGCAGGACATGATAGACAAAGGCCGGCATCCCGATGAGCACCTCGGGATTGATCTTTTTCAGAAACCGAATCTGCCCCTCGGTTCCCATGACTTTGCCACCGCCCGTACTGGCCATGAAATTGCCGAACGTCGTGCTGCCGTAATGCGCCAGCCAGAACGCCAGGTGCGGCGCGTAGGGAAACATGTTCAGCAACTTGTCCTCGCGTGTCGATCCGGCAATCTGAAAGACCCGCTCAGCGCCCGTTTTGAGATTATCGAGATCGTGCTGCGTGTAGAGGAACGGCACCGGTTCGGCCGAACGACCGGTCGTGCTGGTCAGGAATATGGGGCGATACTCGTCCTCGATGACCCGCCGCGCCTTTTCGCGCCCGAAGAAGATCGCACGCAGAATCGTGGACGGCTTCCGCGCCAGTCGATTGCGATCGGGCAGCAGGAGAAAGTCCCGGGACTTCTGAGGATGCTCGGGCGTGGCCAGTAAATCCGACTTTTGAGTGAATGGCACCCTGGCCCAGTCATCATACGTGCGAATATCATCAGCCTTTAACCCGAGTTGGCGAAACTTCTCACGATAATATCCCGAACTCGGCAGGACCACCTCGCGCAAATAGCGGCGAAGCTTGACAATTTGCAGGGCGCGAACAGTTGCCTCAGGCAGCCGTTGCCATTGCGTGGTTAATAGTTTCGTATTCATGATGAACCATGTTCGGTTTTGTGAGCGCCTTCAATTCATCCAGATGCTCCAGAGTAACCCGCCGACCCAGAGCGATGTATTTCCGGGGGCGGTTGAAATCATGCCACGTGCCGTCAAAATTGATCGGACGGAGAACCACATCCGCATGACGGCAAGCTTCCTCCGCGTTGGGAATCTGGGCGCCAATAAAACTCTGCTGAATAATATCCAGGATATTACCCGCGGCGAAGTAGTTCAACTGGCGGTTCAACAGCCGCTTCCACCACGGTTTCGCACGATACCGCGCCACCTGCTCGCGGGCGCGCTCGCGAGCACATCGCATCAAAGCCGGCGTCGGAATCGTGTTCACTGCGATGACCTTCTCGATACCCTGTTGTCGCAACAGATTGACGGGCAGAGGATTTACCACTCCGCCATCGACATAGGTTTCGCCATCGATTTCGACCGGAACACAGACACCGGGAATCGCTGCGCTGGCTTGCACGGCAGTCGCGACGTCCCCTGTGTCAAATACCCGACTCTCCAGGGTTTCCAGATTGGCCGCGACGACCTTCAACGGCCGCAACAAATCGCAGAACTGCGCATCGCCAATCGAGGCCTTGAGCATGTTTTTAATTTTCTCCCCACGAATGAAGCCGCGCCGCGGTGGAAATACCGGATCAATCAGTTTCCATAATCCCCAGCGACCGTGCAGCTCAAGCGCCTTGTGAAGAATGTATTTGCTGTCGTAGCCGTACGCCCAGAGCGCGCCGATGTAGGCGCCCATGCTGCACCCCGCGATGGCGTCCACCTCGATGCCGTGCTTTTCCAACGCTTGAATGACTCCCACATAGGCGAATCCTTTCGCGCCGCCGGAGCTCAGCGCCAGACCAATCCGGCATCGGCCAATCTCCCGCGCGAGCCGGCGCAAATCAAAACAGAAACCACCCGGCCAATCACAACCCAACCGCAACCGCGTCGTCTGATCGTCCTCCGGACAATCTCGCAGATAAATGTGAATCGTCGCCCCGATGGCTCGGTGAATGTCTTCCTGCGTTTGCGCAAGTTCCCCGGCACTGAGGCAAAGGGCTGGCTTGAGATAGACACGCCGCGCTTTGCCACTTTTCTTGAGCCAGCCATTGTACTCGCGGAACCGTGCATAGCTCGTATCGCTTTGCCGCACGAGCGCGTAGGCGAGTCGCGCGCGACGCACACATTCAGTCATCGGACCGCGACCGACTTCCGGTTCCATCTGCACCAGAACATGCGCGAAGAAACGCGAGCAATGCCCGAGGAAGGCATTCAGGTATTTCCGATCCGCGGACTCACCGTTGACCCGCAGGAAGAGCCGATTCACACCGCCGGGAAGTGACTGGAGTTGACCGGCAAAGGCGAAGCTGTTGAATGGCAGCGAATGCAGCGGCGACCAATCCCGGGAAGGTTCACCCGGTGAAGCCGGTTGCAGCCGAATCAGCAAGGTTTTGCCGCTGGTCACCTCGACAAGAGTTTCAGCCAGGCGCTCAATGAGATCATCCACGCCCAAACCCATGCCGGGAAACGTGGAAATGAAGGCCGAAACATTTTCGAGTTGGAACGGCCCGGTCTCGGGTGCGCGATATGATGAATTCCCCATCCCGGTGGTCCGGTATTCCCTCGCAAAATCACTTATGTTTCTTGGCGCTGGCATAACCGTCAACTTTCTGGCGACGGAGACGCCGGCTCACACCCATCCCATGGATTTTTATGTCCCAAGGCGAAGCGGAGTCGTGCCGTCGCCGAACCTGTTAATGTGACTGTGGGAACTGCCCATAATCTTTCTCACCATTGCTGCCTGTTAAAAGATATTGCATAACCCGTGCCTGTCAATTGTGAGAAGCTAAGGATTATCCCTAAAACAGGCGTTGGATTCACCTGATGACCGCTTTTCTGCTTTCGTCCGTGACTCGCGAGTTTTCAAAACCGCCGGCCGGACTTGATTCACCTTGATCCGGCTTGATCGACCTTGATCGGGCCCGCTTCTCCTTCAGCCGAACGATCAAGCTCAGCGACCGCCGCCGGAAACGCCCGGTCGGCTGCAACAATCGCTGACAACGAACCGTCCGACTGCCCAGCGGAGCGGCGGTTTGCTGCAGCGTTCAAGACTACGCTTGGACAGCGGCCGGGGAGTTTTGTCACACCTCCGAATCCGGCGGGGCCAAAGGGTCTGAAGCGACCATTTCGCGAGACATCCGGGACCAAAAGCAATCCGCATGGGAAGAGGAAAATCCGGCCAAGAATGAAAGCGGACTGAACGTTCGCCGGGCCAAGCCTGCCGCGCCGTAGCTGAAAGCGAAGGCGGACTCGTCGCGCCATAGCCCGTAGGGTGACGGCGGATTCACTCAGGCATAATTTTGATGTCTCCGCTATCGCTCCGAATCAAAGCTATGCTTCATTCGTTAGGCTTCATCTCTATATGGAAGGTAGAAACTGAATAGCCATTGTTTCAAAACTGCTGGCGACAGGCTGGCCTTCATTCCACCCATGCCGGTTTCGAGTTCCTCGTTCAGCGTTTCGAGTTGTTCCTTGAAATCCTCGTCGTTCACGGCTTCGCCGGCGGCCACGCCCACGTAGCGGCCGGGGTTGAGCGACCAGCCCTGGGCCGCGATGTCTGGAAGGCTGGCTGCTTTGCAGAGGCCGGGGACATCGCGGTAGTTGAACGTTGGGAGTTGAGAGATCTTCCAGCGGCTTCGCCGAAAATCTCCTGAGTCTTCGCGCGGGCTTCGCCGCGATAGAGGCGGACGAGATTGGCGAGGAAGCCAATCTGCGCGGGCGTCCATTCGCGGTGCGCGCGGTCCACTCCACTCGTAGCAGTCGAGGTAACGAGGCTCTGATTTCCTTTTCCGGTTTTAGTTTGAGCTTCCTCACGTCGGCTGCTACGGGATTTTGATTTATCCAGAAACCACAGCGTGCAAGGCAAGGTCACCGTGTAGAACAGGTTCGGGCCGACGGCGACCATGACGTCCACGTCGCGGCTTTCGATGAGCTGGCGGCGGATTTCCATCTCTGACGAGCGGGCGTCGGAGGCGGAGTTGGCCATGACGAATCCGGCCCGGCCATCCCGCCCTGAGCCTGCCTGCGGTGAGCCTGCCGAACCTGTCGAAGGGTTTTTCAACGAAGAATGGAAGAGTTGAATCCAGAGGTAATGGAGTTCGGTTTCACCGACACTCCTTCGGTCAGGCTTCGCCAGTTTGGTTTTCGCGCTCGCGCGCGTTGCAGTGGTGTTGTCGGTGCGCGGCAGGCCGAAGGGGAAGCGGCGGCCCGGTCCGACCATGTCTTTCAATCGCTCCTTGTCCACGGCGTTGACGTTGAACGGCGGGTTGGCGAGGACGAAGTCGAACCGGCCGGTGGCGTCGTGCGGGTCGTCGTAGTAGCTGTTGATGTTGCCGCCGTGCTTGATTTCGCCTTCGAGCCCGTGGACGGCGAGGTTCAGGCGGCAGAGGCGTCCGGTTTCGTCGGTTTTCTCGACGCCGTGGATGGACAGCTCCGTTGCCGGGTTCTTCTTATGTTCCGCCACGAACCGGGCGGACGAGACGAACATGCCGCCCGAGCCACATGCGGGGCCGAGAATGCGCCCGTGGTAGGGCTCGATGACTTCGGTGAGGAGGCGGACGATGCTGCTGGGGGTGTAGAATTGATTCGCGCTGTCCGACGCGCTCACCCTTCGGGCAACCGTTCCGGTTGTCGAGCTCGCTCCGCTCGGTTCACCGCCGCCCTGGCCCTCGCTCATGGCGAACTCGCCGAGGAAGTATTCGTAGATGCGCCCGAAGGCGTCGTAGTCCAGCGAGGCGGGAATCTCGGAGACTTTCTTGAGCAATTCCTTGAGGAGGGTGCTGGTGAAGAGATTGTAGGTCTTGGGCAGGACGCCGGCGAGCTGCGGGTTGTGCTTCTCGATGTCGCGCATGGCGGCATTGACCTTCGCGCCGATGTTCTAGGCTTTGGGTCGGTTGAGCAGGTAATCGAATCGCGCCTCGGTGGGCAGATACAGGATGCCCTCGGCATGATAGGCGGCGGGTTCATCCACGCGGCTGCCACGGCGGGAGACGCGGGGCACGCCCGGTGAGGGCACCGGGCCTACAGGTTGTAGGCCGGGTCCCCCGACCCGGCGTTCCCCTGCTCCGAGGGGTGAGGGAGAATCTAATTGGGCGCGCTGGGCGGCAAAGCGGACTTCGGCGAAGCGCAGGAAGATCAGGCCGAGGACGGGCGCGGAGTATTCCTGAGATTTGAGGCCGGAGTTGGCGCGGAACTGGTCGGCGGCATCCCAGAGACGCTTTTCCAACGCGGCGGTGTCCGTGTTTTTTTCTGATGGGGCGATCCAAATCATGAGGGTTCAGGGGCGCGCGGCAACAAAGCCGGCAAATCGTTTCAATTGTCCGTCTGGATAGCCTCTCCACATAAGGGGTTCCTTGGTGGGGATGTTACGCCCGCCGTCGGCCATACGGCAACAGGTGATTTGACGCCGAAGCAAATGGTGCCGAACGGCAGGGGCGGACAATGGTTCCCTCATAACCAAAGGCAATTCAGCCCAAGGGGCAGCAGTCCTTTCTGCGCTTCTGTTCAGGGTGTGCCTAGCCCTCCATAGCCGGAGCCGAATCATTCCTCGGAGCGAAGGGCGAATCGAACCCTGGTGGGGGTTTTACCGAACGTTGACCGGGCCGCCAACGTCGGGGGCATGAGAGAAAGAGATTACGTCAGTCGGAACAATCAAGTGTCAAGCGACGGCCTTACTGTCGTGAAATCTGGAAACCGTTTTTAATGGCCGACTACTTGGTGTGACCCACGACAAAACGCCACGTGTCTGATCTTTTCTGATTCCGTCGTTCGATTTGATTTCATTCAGTCTCCTCCATGCTGTCGTCATTCTTTGCCCTCGATTACACTGCAAACACGAAATGGAATCTGAACTATCCGGGTGATTTCAATATTTTCGAGTGTCTCTCATGAAATCCTTTCTTAATCTTTGCGGTATGAAAGCAATGATTGCCCGGCGGCTGGTAACGGTGCGTTGCCGCACGTTCTTAATCGGTGTCACTGGATGGCTGGCAGGGTTAATTCACTCCGCTTGCTTTGCCGAAGTTGTGATCCTGAAGGACGGCCGACCTACGGCGGAGGTTTTTGTCGATGCTCGAAATGCGACCGGCGATGGTCCGGAAATTCTTCAAAGCTCCGCGCGATGGTTGAGTGAATCGTTGGGCAGGGCATCCGTTGTCGGAATTCCAATCGTGGGCAAACCCGGAGCGGGAAATGCCTTCGTCATTGCCCGCGCGGATGCCTGGCCGGAAGTTGCCAGGTCGGTTGGGTTGTCGCCGGATGATTACGATGCCTACGCGATCGCGACCCGGTCAAACCGGGTGTTCATACTGGGTAATAGCGAATCGGCCGCGCGGCACGGTGTCGCCGATCTGTTGTGCCGCTGGGGATTTCGTTGGTTGGCCCCGTCGCCGCGATGGTCGATTGCGCCGACGATCAAGAATCTCGCCGTGGCTGCCAACTTCAAAGAATCTCCCGCTCTGCGCGACCGGCGCATCTGGTACGCTTACGGGATGAGCGGGGAGGATTTGAAGCCGTTGATGGCCAACTACGAGCGATGGGCGGTGGCGAATCGGTTGAGTCTGCGCAGTCGCGTTCGCACCGGTCATAGCTACGGCAATATCATCCAGCGCAACGCGAAGGTGTTTGAACAGCATCCGGAATACTTTGCGCTGTTGCCAGGCGGGAAGCGCGACAACGAACGCCCGGTCAACGCGCGCAAGTTTTGTTTCAGCAATCCGGGCCTGGTTCAACTCGTGGCGGAGGATCGGCGGCGATTGCTGGAGTCGGATCGCCGGGCCAACCCGGCGGCATTCATGGTTTCTGTCGATCCATCGGACGGGGAGGGCACGTGTCACTGTGAAAAGTGCGCGGCGATCGGCACGACCACCGACCGCGTGTTTCATCTGGCCAATGCCGTGGCGAAGTCCCTGCGCGTGGATGACCCGGGCGCGTGGGTTGGATTGTATGCCTACAGTTCGCATCGTCTGCCACCGACGATCGAAATCGAACCGAACGTTTATGTGCAGGTGGCGATGGGGTTCAATCGGACGGAATATTCGCTGCCGAAACTGGTGGAACTCTGGTCGAAGAAAGTCGGCGCCATCGGCTTGCGCGAGTATTACGGCGTGGAGGCATGGGATTGGGGGCTGCCCGGTCGCGCGCGCGGGGGCAGGGTGGGGTATCATCAGGAATGGATTCCCTATTACGCCGCGCAAAAGCTCGATGCCATCAACGCCGAGTGCAATGCCAACTGGGGCGCGCAGGCGTTGGGGTTGTATGTGGCGTCGCAGTTGATGTGGAACCCGCGTGCCGATGTTGATTTCCTTGAATCGGACTTTCTGAATTCCGCCTTTGGCGAATCTGCCGAAATCATGCGGAGATTTTATCATCGGATGGAGGAGGCGCCGCCGTTGCGCCCGGCGGCGCTCGTGCCGCTGTTTGAGGATTTGCGGAAGGCCACATTGCGGGCAAAGGACGAGGCCGTTCAGGACCGTTTGACCGATCTGATGGCGTATCTCGTTTACGTGGCAAAGTTTCGCGAATTCGATTTGGTGCGGGGCCGCAACAGCTCCCGGAATGACGCCTACTATGCAGCATTGAAGCCGTTGATGAATTACGGATGGCGAATCCGCCATCGCGACATGGTTCACTACTACGCGCTGGCACGGCGGTTGTGCAACGGCCTGCCGCGTGCGGACAACCGGATGGATTTTTACATGATGAACAAGGAGCGTGAGCCGGTGTGGATGTCCGGTGCGCAATACTCGGATGAGGAAATTCGAGCGCTGTTCGAGCGGGCGATGGCGGTGCTGCAAAACGATTCCGACCCGACCGTGAGTTTCTCGCGCTATCTCGACCGGGTGAGTGTTCCTGGCACGGATGCCGGGTCGAGCCGGATTCACGCGGACAAACGGGAAGCCGTCGCGCGTTTTCGGCACGGGTTGCTGGGTTATTTGGTGACGGCCGGACCGCTCAACGCGCGGCTTGGGATTGCGCCGGTGGGTAAACCCGTCAAGTTGACGGTGTTCATGCGTGACGCTCCGGTTTTTGAAAAGACGTTCACCGCGTCCCGGGAGTTTCAAAACATCGAAATCGAACTGCCGCGCTCCTTCGCGTATCGCGTGGAGATGAGTGGTGATTTTGAACTGAAAATTCCGGGGGAAACACCGCTAATATATGAAGCGTCAGCCGTGCGCCCCGCCTGGGTGGATTACAGCGGGAATCATTATTTCTACGTGCCGCGCGGCACCCGCGAGTTGATGGTGGACGCGAACCCGCGCCTGAGCCTGATGATTCCGGGTGTCGGCCGCCGCGACTTCGGTCCGGCGAATCGTGTCAAGGGCGCCAATCATATCGTGGTCAACGTTCCGGCGGGAGCTGACGCGAAGATCTGGCACACGATGACCCTGACTCGCGGACAGTTCTCGCTGTTGAACGTGCCGCCGCTGCTCAGTTTTCATCGCGACACCGTTTTCGTGCCGAGGGAGATTGCCGAAGGTGAAGAGTTATCGACGCGGAAATAGATTTCCATAGACTGATTGTTCCGGTTGCGGCGAGTGAACCGGCCGGGGTCATAATTGCTGTATGTGCGAGGGGTGCTATTGTGCGGAGCCCCGGAGCGCGGCGCTTACGCTGCGGAAGCGTCCGCCTGAAACCTCGGTCATCGATACCCGAACCATTTGTCCGCTGCAACGTTTCTGCGGATTGAAGTCCGCGCGCCGGAGGCGGGGCTCCGAGCGAGTGTGCCCATGTGCGAGCGGCGCCGCTATTTTTTCTTGATGAGCACCAGGTGAAATTGCACCTGCGGTTTGGTGAAAAAATCCTTGGGGCGGGGAATACCGGGATTGGCCGCGCACCATTCCAGCGTTTCACCGTCGAACTTGTAGATGCCGAGATAGTTTTTCCCATCCGTTCTGCCGCCACTCCCCACCGCGTCGAGCGTCTTGGGTTTTGCGCTGAGATTGATTTTGTACGCACCTTCACCCAAATCACCGCCGCCGGGACCGCCTTGCATGCCGCCGCTGGCGGTGATGGTGGAGCCCTTGATGACCAGTTCGGTGATCGACACCATCGTGCCGGAGCCACTGCGACCGGCGACGCCGGGACTGGCCACGCGACCAATCCACGTACCCTGCAATTTTTTCAGTTCCGCAGCCTCGGCGTCCTGCGCGCGGGATTGCGGGGTGAATGTGAAAGTGAAGGTGGCGAGCAACAGAGTTTTTACAACGGTCGTTTTCATTGGTGCAAACGTGAACTTGTCGGATAGTCGTGATTGAATGCGGACTCCGTTCCGATATCAAGGACGATTTGCGGCGGCTTGTGGCTTTGGTTGAGTCACGTAGAAGTGCCCCATATAATCCAATATCTTGGCGCGCAACTCGTCGCCATCCACGCCCCCGCTATGACGCCAGACGACGTTGCCATCGGGGCCGACGAGGAGCGAGTGTGGCACGATGCTGGGCATTCCGGGATCAAGAACTTTCATGCAGGCGTCGAGGTCGCCGCGCTCGTATATGTAGCTGTTGGTTTTGCGGCCCTCGGCCTTGAGCGATGGCTTCAATCGGCTCGACAATCCCGCCCCCTGCTTTTCCAGGAACGTCTTCACTTTGGCTGCGTCCGAGGGTTCATCGACACTGATGGTGATGAGTTCAAAATCGCGCAGGCCGAACTTGCGCGCGGTCGTAACCAGTTCGGGAAACTCGGCTACACAGGGCGCGCACCAGGTCGCCCAGATGTTGAACAATCGGACTTTCTTTGTGCCGTTTTTCCGGAGGACCGCGAGGTCTTTGGCGTTGATCATTTCGACATCCACCGGGGCTTTCGCCCACTTCGCTTCCGCCTCGGCCACCAGCGATTTCTTGGTCATCCATTTTGTCGAACAACCGTGTGGTCGCGTCACTTCGACCGGCACCTTCCGGCCTGCCAGCAATGCCTCCACGGCGTTGCGCGCGTCGGTGGATTTCACGGTCGCCAGATCGGCATAGCGCGAATCGTCCAACTGACCCTTGTAGCGCAGCTTCCGTTCGGCATCGAAAAGAAACACATGCGGAGTGGCGAGACACCCGTAGGCCCGGGAGGTTGCCTGGGTTTCACCATCGTAGAGGTATGCGAAATTGAAGCCCTGTTCAGCGCCGTACTTAATCATGTCGTCGAAGCCGTCGTTGTATTTTGAGTAACCCAATTCATCGAGCCGCAAACCATCGGGGTTGTTCGGATTGATAGCGACCACGACGAGACCC
>CALBIE010000883.1 GCA_937893495.1 uncultured Verrucomicrobiales bacterium
TCCCAGCCTTGCCCTTGAACTGTTTCCTCTTCCAGATGAATCAGCCCTGTCATGTGGGCCCACTCGGGCGGAGCCCCGCAGTGGGAGCGCGGACTTCCCAGACTGCGTGAAAACCAACCGGCAGTCTCCATTCTCGTCCGTCGTGCTCGACCTCGTCCTCGATTTAGCAGCGGATTTCGACGACGAGGACGAGTGCGGGTCTTGGCCGGAACGATGCAGTTGAAAATCGCCAACCAAAGCGAATCGTCGCCAATGACTGGGAATAATGGAGTGTTGGAGTGCTGCGGTTCAGCTCACCAAACAGTGTCCGTATTCCATCGCTCCAATACTCCACCACTCCCGCTCCATCCCCCGCAGAGGCGTCGTAGCGCAGAACACCTTCCGCATACCGGTAACGATGGTTGCAGGTGGACGTTTCTGCGGCGTTAACGCCGTGCTCCGGGGGCTCCACCCGCCCACGCCCGCGTCGCCTCGGCTACGCTCCGATGAGTTTCTTCAGCAGATCGGCAATCTTGCGGGACCACATCTCGATCAACGCCGTGTCACTGCCCTCGATCAGCAGGCGTGCCTTGGGTTCCGTGCCGGAGTAACGCAGCAATACCCTTCCGCCGTTTGGTGTGACATCTTTTTCGGCCGCTTTGACGAGATCCATGACGCCGTCGAGTTTTTCGAATGGCGGTTTCTCTTTGACCCGGATGTTGGTGACCTTTTTCGGGAACCGGGTCCAGCACTTCCGGAGCCGGGAGAGCCGCAGATCTTTCTCCTTCATGGTGGAAAGCACCTGCAGCGCCGCCACCAGTCCGTCGCCCGTCGATGAATAGTCGCTGAAGATCAAATGGCCGCTCTCTTCGCCACCAAAGTTGTAACCATTCCTGAGCATCTCATCGATGACGTTTTTGTCTCCGACAGGAGTGCGAACGACCTCCCCGCCGGCCTTGCGAAGGGCCTGATCCAGTCCGGCGTTGCTCATGACCGTCGCCACCAGCGTCTTGTTTGCCAGACGATTCTTGGCCAACAGGTCGAGCGCGCAGATGGCCATAATGTCATCCCCGTCCATCACTCCGCCGTGTTCGTCCACCAGCAACACCCGGTCACCGTCGCCGTCGTGGGCGATGCCGATGTCCGCGCGATATTCCTTCACCTTCTCGCACAAATGTTCGGGATGCATCGAGCCGCATTCCTTGTTGATGTTGGTGCCGTCGGGTCGGTTGCCATAAACAAAGGTCTCGGCACCCAGTTCGCGCAGCACGGTCGGGGTCGCTTTGTAGGTCGCACCGTTGGCGCAATCGACCACGATGCGCATGCCGTCGAGCGTCATGCGCCGGGGGAACGAGGCCTTGGCATTCTCGATGTAACGGCCTTGCGCGTCGTCGATACGCACGGCTTTGCCGATCTCTTCGGGGCGCGGTCGGACGTATTCAATGTCGCCACTGAACACGAGCCTTTCGACTTCGTTCTCGATCTTGTCGGCCAGTTTGTATCCGTCCGGGCCGAAGAACTTGATGCCGTTGTCGTCGTACGGATTGTGCGAGGCGGTGATGACGATGCCGGCGTCCGCGCGAAGACTGCGAGTGGCGTAGGCAACCCCCGGGGTCGGCAATGGTCCAATGAACAGAACATCAACTCCCATGGAGAGAATGCCGGAAGAAATGGCGTTCTCGAGCATGTAACCGGAAAGGCGCGTATCCTTGCCGATGACGATCCGGTGCTTGCCGCGATCACGCGGCTGGCTTTCGAGGTTCTTGAAGACATGCGCGGCGGAGCGCCCGAGCTTGAGGGCCGTTTCCGCAGTGACCGGTTCTACATTGGCGGTGCCACGGACGCCGTCCGTACCGAAAATCTTGGGTTGTTTCTTTTTCGTAGTGTTCTTGCTCATTTCAGAAATGAATTCGATTGATTGTCAGGGTGAAAAACGCTCGATGGCAACGCTGGCGGGCGAGACGCTCAGGACATTCACATCCGCCCGGATATAGACCTGCACCTGGTGAATCCGAGTGTCGTAGCGCATGTTGGCCAGGTTAATGAACACCTCCAGATCGCTCGGTTTAAGGGCATCGAGAGTCGCCGGAGATCCGGCCAGCGTCACATTAACCGCGGCGGGCGTGATCTTGTACAGCCGGGTGTCCGTGGGGGTTTTTAGAACGGTCACGCTGACCTGTTCCCAGGTGCGCCGCTCCTTCCCGGTTTCAAATCCCGGCACGGTCGTGGAATTGGTCTGCTGCGTGTAGACGACAATCCAGACCAGCGTCGCCAGCACCAGCGAAAAAAACTTCAGCCAGAAATTATGCAGCAGATAGTAGCGCAGTGACATGACGTGGTTCTATTTCCTTCGCGGCGCGATTCCGTCCGCGATTAATGCTGGCAGATGTTGGCGGATCCAATTGCGCACGTGGTCCAGCCAGGTGCGCTGACGAGATTTGGTAACCAGCACGGAAGTCAGAATCGATCGCAATTCCTCCGGCGTGACATCGCGCGTAAGGATGCCTTTGTACACGTATGAGATGGAGCCGCGCTCCTCGGACACCACCACCACGATGGCGTCGGTTTCCTCAGACAACCCGATGGCGGCCCGGTGCCGGGTGCCCATGCTGTTACTCAGGTTCTCCTGTCGAGTGAGCGGAAAGATGCAGGCGGCTCGCATGATGCGGTCGCCCTTGATGATTACGCCGCCGTCATGCACGGCGTTGTTGGGAAAGAAAATTGTCTCGAGCATCTCGGGCGTGGCCAGGCAATCAACCACGATGCCTGATTCGACCACGTCAGTCAGATGAATCGTTCGTTCGATGGCGATGAGCGCGCCGATCTTCGCCTCGGACATCGTCTCGCACGCGTCCACGATCACTTCGAGATTCTCACGCAGTTGGTGCTGGGCTTGAAAGACCGTTTGACTGCCCAATTGGGCAAACATGCGACGCATCTCCGGCTGGAAGATCACGAGGACCGCGACGGCGATGGCGGCAAAGAATGTTCCCAGCAACCAACGGAGCACCACCAGCTTGAGAATGTACGTCGCGAAAGACAGACCCAGCAATACGACGACGAGTCCTGTCACCACGGGCGCGCCGCGGGTTCCTCGAATGAAGTTAAACGTGTAGTAGATTCCCACCGCCAGGATGAGAATTTCCAACACCGGTCGCCATGCCGCATTGACGTATTCCAGGATCATTCACGAGCCCGATCGAATATCGCTTCCGCCATCCGCAGGGCATTGACCGTGGGTTTGACATCATGCACCCGGAGAAGTTGCACGCCGTTCCCGATGGCCCACACCGCGCAGGCCAGTCCGGGTGCCAGCCGCTCGTCCACTTCCAGTCCCAATAACTTGCCGAACAATGACTTCCGCGATACACCCAGCACTTGCGGGCGCTTAAACTTTGTAAATCTTTTTAGCCCCGCGAGCAACGTCAAATTGTGATCAAGTGTCTTTCCGAAGCCGATTCCGACGTCGAATGCGATCTGCTCATCATGAATTCCAGCGGTTCGGAAGCGCTTCATCCGCTCCGTGAAGAACGCCTCCACCTCCGCCAGCACGTCGCCATATTGCGGACCCTGCTGCATCGATTGCGGCGTGCCCTGCATGTGCATGGCGAGGTAGCCGGCACCTGCCTCGGCCACCCGTTCCCACATCGCGGGATCGTCCCGGTTGGCGGCGATGTCGTTCACGATGACCGCTCCGGCCGCCAGTGCCGCTGCCGCGACCGCGGGTTTCTGCGTGTCAATC
Organism: uncultured Verrucomicrobiales bacterium; assembly: GCA_937893495.1. Taxonomy (GTDB): domain Bacteria; phylum Verrucomicrobiota; class Verrucomicrobiia; order Limisphaerales; family JAYPXF01; genus CALBIE01. The sequence goes on from CALBIE010000883.1 coordinate 3,722, forward strand.
GAGACGAGCATTCCGGGCTCGTTGCGAAGCGCTTCGATGACCGGGATCACCCGTCGCAATTCTTCGGCTTCCGAGACCGGTTCCGCGTCTGGGCGGGTGGATTCACCTCCCACATCAATAATTTCCGCGCCATCGGCCACCATCTGTCGCGAATGCTCGATTGCCCGGGAAACATCCGTGAAATGTCCGCCATCGGAAAACGAATCAGGAGTGACGTTGAGCACGCCCATCACCATCGCCGGCCGTGGGAAATCGAATCCAAACCCTTTCCCGGCCCATCGCATGGGGGGCGTGGCTGACGGGTTGCCGGGTTCGAATGCCATTGGATTGGGTGGGTTTCTTTTTCGCGACGGGTGACAGAAAGCCGACCTCATTTTGCGCGCCCGAATCATCCGAGTTCGATGGCGTCACTGTCAATCCGCGTTCCGGTTTTACCCGGATGGATCGACCTTGCGGGGTGTCCGCCTCAGGGCTTTTCACCCAGCAGATGCTGGCGCATGTACGCGGTCGCGCGTCTGGCGGTGTCCGGAAACCCGGCGCCGGCGACATTGTGCTTTCCGCCCTTGACCACCATCAGTTCCACCGGGACACCCGCCTTCTTCAGCGCGGCCTGCAACACCGTAGCGTGCTCAAAGGGCACGACCGTGTCGGCGTCGCCGTGAATGAGCAGCATGGGAGGGTCACCCTTTGAGACGAAGGTGATGGGGGAAACATCCTTCAACTGCTTTGCGGACATCTTTTCCGCCGGCGTTCCCGGCTCGTATCCCAGCAACTGCCGATACGCCGGATGACCGTGCGGAATTTTCGCAAGCAGACCCCAGTCCGTCGGTCCGGCAAAGGGGATGGCGAAGGGGACGCGCGAACTCTCGCGCGCGACGGGATCATTGGACTTGGGGTTCGCCTCGTCGTCCTGCAATGCCACGTAGGCCGACAGATGACCGCCCGCCGAGCCGCCCGTCACGCCGATGCGGTTCACATCAAGATTCCATTTCTTCGCGTTGTGCCGAACGAACTGAATGGCGCGGGCGCAGTCATCCACCTGGGCCGGATGCGGCGCGACGTCGGTGAAGCGATACTCCACCGACACGACGGCCAGCCAGCCTTCGGCATTCGCCTTGATCAGGAAGGCCGGGACCCCGTTCTTCGACCCGGCGCGCCAGCCGCCGCCATGAATGAAAACCATGACCGGTGCCAGCTTGTCCGACTTGGCGAGATACACGTCGAGCATCTGCGACTTGTGATCGTCGTCATAGGCGACGTCCTTGAAATCGGGCCGGGCGGCAGATGCCGCGATGGTGGCGGACAACAGGAGGGCGATGGCGAGGAGAGTTTTCATTTCGAAATTCTTTCGGAATGGCATCACCATGGCAAATATTCGCGACGACTCAAGCATTCCGTTCGAGCGCACACCGCGAACAAATTCACGCCGCTCCGGTAAGAGTGGTTCACGACGTGCAGTCAAATTTTCACATTCAGGACTCTTATCCGAGGCCATGCAGTAGGAGCGCGGCATTCATGCCGCAGAAACGTGACTATTCCAATCGGCTTGCGAGATTTTGAAGGGATGGTTCTGACACGCCAGTTAGTGTGGACTGGCCGAATCCGGTGTGCCTGCCTGAATACTGGTTGCAGATGGACGCTTCTGCCCCGACACGGGTGTCGGGGCGCTCCGGTCCATTCAACTGCATAGTTTCGGCTTATATCGTTGCTTCGATTCTTGCCACCCCGATTTCGAGCGGGTACAAAACACCATCGTCATGGAACCGGAATCACCTGATGCGAACGATTTGCCGCCTGATTTTCGGTCTTATATCCGAAGGGGCGAGTTCGCATATTAACACTGTTAGGCATCTTCGCACGTCATGTGGCCAGAGCATTGGATTGAAGGTTTAGCGGATGTGCAGAAAGAGTTGCACCGATGGGAGGGCGCGGACTCGGTCGCACAGGGTTGGGCATATTCGGTTTCTCATTCTCAGTTGCTCGTTCGTTTCTACCGGCAGCAGGGAGTTGGTAGTCCGAGTCCCACCAGTTTGTGGCTATACCTGAAGGATTGTTATCGGGTTTCTTTTCACGACATTTGGCGGGATGTTCATGTTCGGATTGAGGAGCGACCCGGCAAGTTCGGCCCGGAGTTTATTGTCACCGATGCCGACAGGTTATTCGTGCATTGCGGCGTTCGCCCATTCGCGGCAGAGTCATCGGAGTGCTTGAGATTTGAGAGGCCAGCGATATGACCCAGATGCCTAACGAATGACGCATAGCTTTGATTCGGAGCGATAGCGGAGACATCAAAACGATGCCTGAGTGAACCAACTTTCGCATCACAGCCACGGCGCGGCGTCGGCCTGCAAGGTGGTAGGGCGGCGCTGCTGCGCCGCCTTCTTGTTTGGGCTGCGCGGCAGCGCCGCCCTACCGGTCGTGGCAGAACCGCGAAGAGCACGAAGTCCCGCCTTCAATCATCCGCCTTGGCCTTGCGAGGCGTCCGGTAGCGATGAGTTTCCCAAGGCGCCGGGTCGAGGTGGTAGTATCGTTTCAATTCGGCATAGAGCTTCGGGTGCGTTCGCTTCATTTGCCCCGCTTTTTCGAAGAAGCATTCCGTGGCGACGGCGAAAAACTCCGCGGGATGCGTCGCGCCGTAGTGATCCATTATCGTCTTCTTACCGCGACGGGAATGTTCGACCAGGCGTTCGAACTCCCGGGTGAACACCGTTGCCCAGGCGGCATAACGACCGCGACTTTCAATGAGCGAGTCTCCTTTCAGACGCAAGACCGGCAGACCGTCGGCCACGCCGTCCTCCTGATCGAGTTGATGCGAAAATTCGTGCAGGACCAGGTTGTGCCCATCGTGCAGATTTTGCGTGCCGTGCAGGACGGAATCCCACGCCAGTACGACGACGCCGGCTTCCCACGACTCGCCCAACCGGCTCTCGGAGTTTTGATCGTTTTCGCTGGAGAGGCCGAAGTAGGTCGAGGGATAAATGAGAATGGTCTTGAGCCGGGCGTAATAATCGGTGTCTCGATGCATCAGCAGGAGGCAGGCTTGCGCGGCAATGGTCACCCGCATTTCGTCGGTCAGTTCCAGCCCGCCGCAGCCCTCGAAATGCTTCTCGGCCAGGAAAACCTTGATGTGCCCGATCAGTTCGATCTGCTGGTCCGGTTTGAGGTGGCGAAACATCGGGACATTGCCTTCGACGTGGTCGCGCCACCCGGTGGGAAACGGCGTCTGCCGATTCCTTCGTCTTCGATTACGCTGCCACCAGGAAAACATTGCGATGAATATTTCTGTTGCTCCTCAATTCGGAATGCTTTCTCTTTAATCGAACGCTTATGAAAAGTCACACCTTTAAGGCTGCTGCCACGCTCCTTCTCTCTTTCCTGGTCACCGGTTCATTGTTTGCCGACAAGGCCGACCAGACTTTTGACATCTATTGGGTGGATTCAGAAGGCGGCGGCTCGACGCTGATGGTGACGCCGGCGAACGAGTCCATTCTCATCGACACCGGCAATCCGGGTGGACGGGACCCCCAGCGCATCCATCAGGTGGCAACGGAGGTCGCCGGGGTGAAAAAAATTGATCACCTCATCATTACCCACTGGCATGTTGACCATTTCGGCGGCGCGGCGGAACTGGCGCAGCTCATGCCCATCGGCAGGGTGTATTTGAAGGATTTCCCTGAAGACAGCCCGGACGACCGGCCGAATGACGCCCGCTGGCGGTTGATGCGAAAACCGTTTGCCGAGATGAAGGTGGGGGAACGCATTGCCGTGGTGCCGGGTGACCGCCTGACCCTCAAGCAGACAGAAGGCGCGGCGTCTGTTGCTCTGCGAATTCTTGCGGCGAACAAAAAGATCATATCGCCGGCGCCGCATCAGATGCGCAAGAACCCCTTGGGGGACGAGTTGCCGGCGGATCAGCCGGTCGACACCTCCGATAATGCCGACAGCGTCGTGTCCCTGATTCAGGTTGGCGACTTTCGCTTCTTTGATGGCGGCGACCTGACCTGGAACATAGAGAAGAATCTCGTCTATCCTCACAACGTCGTCGGGCGCGTGGATGTTTACCAGGTGAACCACCATGGGCTTGCCTCGAGCAATAACCCGCTGCTGGTGCGCAGTTTGCTGCCGACCGTTTCAGTGATGAACAATGGTCCCACCAAGGGCACGAGCGAAGGATCGATCAAGGCCCTGCGCGGTGCCGGGGTGAAGGCGATGTATCAGGTTCACGAGAACGTGCGCGCCGACAGTGAGAACAACACGTCGGACAAGGACCACATCGCTAACCAGGGCGACTTGAAAGGGAAATGCAAAGCGCATTTCATCAAGCTCTCCGTGGCAACGGATGGGAAAACCTACACGGTGACAGTTCCATCGACCGGTCATTCGCGGACGTTCAATACGGTGAAGAAGTAGCCAAATCAGAGCAACGCTTTGATGATTTTTTTTCAGCCGCAAAGGCCAGGCTGTTGGACAAGTGTCCTTGACCACAAAGCTGCCCCGCGCAACCCTCGTGGTGCCTAATGCCATTATCGTCAGACATTCTCAAAAGTCTTCGCGCGATTGTTGGCTCGAAGGCCGTGCTTACCCAGAAGGAAGACCTGATTCCCTATTCCTTCGACGGAACGGCCGCGCTGAGCCAAATGCCCGGATGTGTGGTTTTCTCCCGAACGAGCGAGGATGTCGCGGCGGTTTTGAAGCTGGCCAACGACCAGCGCATTCCTGTGGTGACGCGGGGGTCGGGCACGGGATTGAGTGGAGGAAGCCTGCCTTCCCGCGATTGCATCGCACTCTGCACCGTGCAGATGAACAAGATTCTCGAGGTGGATGCCGCCAACCTGACAATGACCGTCGAGCCCGGCGTCACGACGCTTGAAATTGCCACCGCAGCGGAGCAGGCCGGGCTATTTTATCCGCCTGATCCGGGCTCGATGAAGATTTCCACGATCGGCGGCAATGTCGCGGAAAACTCCGGTGGCTTGCGTGGCCTTAAGTATGGAATCACGCGAAACTACGTGATGGGACTCGAAGTTGTTTTGCCCAGTGGTGAAATTCTCAATACCGGCAACAAGTGCGTGAAAGATGTCGCCGGGTATTCCATCAAGGATTTGTTTATCGGCAGCGAGGGGACGCTTGGCGTCATTACGAAAGTCCTGCTGCGGCTGATTCCCAGGCCCGCCGCGAAGCAGACGATGGTTGCGACGTTTTCCGAGATGGACAAGGCGGCGCAGACGGTCTCCGACATCATTGCCGCGAAAATCATTCCCTGTACTCTGGAGTTTCTCGATCGGACCACGATTCATTGCGTTGAGGATTTCGCCAAGGTCGGGCTGCCGCTCGATTGCGAGGCGTTGTTGCTGATGGAAACGGATGGCCATCCCTCCGCTGTGGCTGAAGAGGCTGACAAGATGGTTGAACTGGTTAGGAAAAATGGCGCGATGGAAGTGCGCGTGGCGAAAAATGAAAAGGAGGCGAACAAGCTCGCCTCCGCGCGGCGCAGCGCCTTCAGTGCCCTCGCTCGCCTGTCGCCAACGATTATTCTCGAAGACGCTACGGTGCCGCGGAGCGAATTGGCGCGGATGGTCCGTTTTGTCAACGAAGTGGCCGCGAAGTACAAGCTTCGCATCGGCACGTTCGGCCATATGGGTGACGGCAATTTGCATCCCACTTTTCTCACCGACGAACGCAACAAAGACGAGATGCACCGCGTTCACGAGGCGTTCAAAGAGATTTTTGATGAAGCCATCCGGCTTGGTGGCACCATCACCGGTGAGCACGGCGTGGGGGTTGCCAAGAAGGAATTCCTGCCGAAATTTGCTGGCGATGCCGCGATGACCGTGATGCGGGCATTCCGCCTGGCCTGTGATCCCAACGGCATCTTGAATCCGGGCAAGATGTTTGATTGATCCGGCGACGAAGAAAGGCGAAGCAATGGCCCAAGGTGCATCATGAATCCGCCGGACGAAAAAGACCCCACCAGTTTTCACCAAGTCCTCGAAATTGCCCGCATCGGGGCGGCGATCGGAATCGGGGCGATGTTCGGTTTCATCGGTTCAATTGACAGCGTCAATCCTCGGGTCGAATTAAGCTTTAACTGGAAAGTCGTCGTTGGCGTTTTGGGCGGCGGATGGTTCGTCTGGTGGGTGCTCGGCAAGATCTTTGGGACCGCCGAAGACAAGGACGCCCAACGGGACACAAAAGCCGCCCGTCGCAATCCCGTTGCCTGGATGATTTTTTTCGCGTTGCTCGTGGGAGGGCTGACCCTGGGAGGATTCGCCTGGTCACTGAACGGCACTGAAAGCGAAAAACTGGGCGACGTCATTTTTGGCACGGTGATGGCGTTCTGGATCCTCGGATTTGGCGGCCTCTTGATCTGGAATTTGATTCGGTTCATTGAGGAAGACTCCCGCCGCGGTGAAGAAGCATTCCGGAAGGAGGAAGAGGCTCGCCGCCAGTCCTCCGAGTAATCGCCTGCTCCGATCATGAAAATAATCATGCGAGACCGAGCGGTGATCAATGCAACCGCCGAGGCGATTTGGAAAGTGTTATGCAATCCGCAAAACATGCCGCGATGGAATTCGAAGTGCCTGACGTTGAAATCGGGTCAAACCAATCTGATGGTTGGAAACCAGTTTCGCGCGACGTTCCGATTGACCGGTCCGGCAAACGAATGCACCTGCGAAGTGATGGAGTTCGAACCAGCGCGAAGTTTTCGTCTCCGATACTTTGACATGGGGCGAGGAATTCGCGGGGAGGTTTTTGAGTCGTTCCGGCTGAAATCCGATGGTAATCGGACCCGAGTCTGGCATGAAGTGGACCTGACTCATGCCGGGTTGCCGTGGTGGATCAAGCCCGTTATCTGGCTGATTAACAGCATTGGCCGCAAGTCCGGTCCGGGTCCGGTTGATGGCCTGAAGCGATTGGTTGAGGCGGGCAATTGACGGTTTGTGGGGTAATCGCCCCTTCGTTGAGTTGTCGGTTCACCTTGAGTTTTCGCTTGTCAGAGCGCTGTATATCCGTATTTTTACCTCCCCTGCCGGATCTTCGTGTGTGCGAATGATCATTGCGGCTGAGAAACAATCGTTAACGCAGTAACCTGACCTCAACCTCTGTTGCCGCTGCAACTCCAGGTCCCTCAGGCAATGGAGTCTTCGCCGGGATTTTCCCGCCAAGCTCCCCTACATCCGTAGTAATATTATGCTCACAATGGAAGAAGCCCTCGCCCAATGCTCAATGAGCTTTGGGGAAGGCGAAATCGTTCAAGGTACCGTCATCGAAGTTCGCGGCAAAGAAGTGCTCGTGGACATCGGCTATAAAAGTGAAGGCTCAATCCCCGGCAATGAGTTCGATGACATCAAGGAAGTCAAAGTCGGCGATAAGTTCGACGTGCTGATCGAGCGCCTCGAGGATCGCGAAGGAATGGTCGTGCTCTCGAAAGAACGCGCCGAGTTCAAACAGAACTGGGATAAAATCCTCACCATCTGCAACGAAGGCGGCACCGTCTCCGGTAAAGTCAAATTGGTGGTCAAGGGTGGTCTCATGGTCAACATCGGTGTGGAAGCTTTTCTGCCCGCCTCACAGGTGGACATCATCCCGCCAAGAAATTTAAACGTTCTCGTGGGCGAAACGTTCGACTTCAAAGTCGTCAAGATTAACGTTGAACGGCAGAACATTGTTCTGTCCCGCCGCGAACTCATCGAGCAGGAACGCTCCGAGCGCCGCTCCAAACTGCTTGAGGAAATGGTGCCGGGCGACGTCCGCAAGGGTACGGTCAAAAACATCACGGACTTTGGCGCGTTCATCGACCTCAATGGCCTCGACGGGTTGTTGCATATTACCGACATGAGCTGGGGTCGCATCGGCCACCCATCCGAGTTGCTCAAGGTTGGCCAGGAAATCGACGTTGTCGTCCTCGACGTGAACAAGGAAAAGGAGCGCGTCAGCCTCGGCCTCAAGCAGAAACTTGCCAATCCCTGGGAAGCCATCGAGGACAAGTTCCCGGTCGGGACCACGGTCAAGGGCAAGGTTGTCAACCTGGTGCCGTACGGCGCGTTCGTGGAACTCGAACCCGGAGTCGAAGGTCTTGTCCATGTTACCGAGTTGTCCTGGACCAAGCGCATCGCCAAGCCGTCGGATGTGCTCAAGCAGGGTCAGGATGTCGAAGCGGTCGTGCTGGCCATCAACCGCGAGGAACAGAAAATCTCTCTCGGAATTCGCCAGCTCGAAACCAATCCGTGGGATCTCGCCATGGAAAAATATCCTCCGGGAACCCAGGTTGGCGGCAAGATTCGCAACCTGACCAGTTACGGTGCATTCATGGAACTCGAGGAAGGCCTCGATGGCATGATTCACGTGTCCGACATTTCCTGGACGCGCAAAATCAATCACCCCTCCGAAGTCTTCGAAAAGAACGACGAGATCGAAGCCGTGGTGCTCGAAATCGACAAGGCAAACCAGCGAATCTCACTGGGCGTCAAGCAACTGTCCAACGATCCGTGGGACAAGATTGACGGGCTCCACAAGGTCGGCGACCTCGTCACCGGTAAGGTGACCAAACTGGCCAGCTTCGGCGCGTTCGTCGGCCTGGAGCATGACATCGATGGTCTCGTGCATATCTCGCAAATCAGCGAGGACCGCGTGGACAAGATCAAGAACGTCCTGAAAGTTGGTGAAGACGTCACCGCGCGGGTCATCAAGATTGACAAGAGCGAGCGCCGGATTGGTTTGTCCATCAAGGCAGCCAACTACTCGGACGAGCAACTCGTTGCTGAGCAGAAGGCGCTCGATGCCCTCAAGCCCGGTGAAGACCTCATGTCCCTCTCCTTCGCGTTCGACGCGATGGACTCCGGCAAAGACGAGAAGTAATCGGCTTAATACCGTTTATCCCTTTACGCGAAAGCGGGCCTTCGGGCCCGCTTTTCTTTTGCCGGCTATGACCAGCCGCTTAGTCGGACTCAAATGGGGCTCGAATTTTGTTTCCCTGCGGGGCTCTTGTCCGCTACCCATACGCCATGAAATCCATTCAACATTGCGTGTTCCGACGTTCAGTGATTTCGTTCTTATCAGGGTGCTTGCTGCTCGTGGTCACGGTCCTGATGATGGGCTCCGCGGACGTGGCTCACGCTGCTGACCCGTATGACCAATCGGGTGTTCCTCTGGAAGTTGATTCAAAAGACAAGTCGCTCACCAAGATCGTGTTGATTGCCGGCAGCCCAAGCAGCAAGCCGCTTGGTCACGAATACTTTGCCGGCAGCGCCTTATTCATGGATTGGCTCAAGCAGACGCCCGGCGTTTTCCCCGTGATGGCGCGTGATGGCTGGCCGAAGGACGAACGGATTTTTGAAAACGCGAAGGCGGTTGTTTTCTATATGGATGGAGGCGACAAAATTCCTTTCCTCGATCCGAAGCGCTGGCAGATTGTCCAGAAGCTGGCGAATGGAAAAACCGGACTCGTGTTCCTGCATCAAATGGTGGACTTCCCGGATGACCGCGAAGATGCCGCGATGCAGTGGCTCGGTGGCGATTGGAAGAGTGACATCGGAGGGCGAGGTCATTGGGAATCGAGCTTTACGAAGTTTCCGGACCACCCGGTCGCGCGCGGTTTGAAGCCGTTCAAGATCAGCGATGGCTGGCTCTACAATCTCCACTTTGTGCCCGGGCGCAAAAACATCACCCCCATCCTGGTGACCGTCCCGCCGGACAGCACGCGGACGAAACCGGAATTAAAGAAAAATCTCGGTCGTGAAGAACTGATTGCGTGGACGTTCGAACGCGCGAACGGCGGTCGGTCGTTTGCCTTCACAGCCGCTGATTGGCACCCGAACTGGGAGGAAGAAAGTGTCCGGCGGGTTACCATAAACGGCATCCTGTGGGCGGCGGGAATCCCGATTCCGGAAACCGGTGCTCCGGTGCGATTGGAAGCCGGCGCGTTGAGTCTTAATCTCGATCGAAAACTGAAACCGGCGGGAATTGCCGCCAAAGCCGGCAGCGCAAAATTCATTGCCCCAGCCAGCTTGCCCGGAATTGTGATGGACGACGTTGCGGGGGATATCAAGGGTTCATGGACCGGTTCGCGCTCGAGCGGTCCGGTCATACTCGGAGTCAATTATCTTCACGATGGCGGCAGGAACAAAGGGGATGCGTCGATCACCTTTGCCCCGGAGATTCCCGAATCTGGCGAATACGACATCATTCTCTTTGCTCCTCCGCACTCCAATCGGTGCCCGGATTTGCCGGTCCTGATTGAAGTGAATGGCAAGAAACTCGACTCCGTTCGGATCGACCAACGTAAATCCGAAAGCGATGGACGACATGTTCTCGGGAGGTATCAACTGCCGGCTGGAAAAAGTGCGCGAATCATCATCGCAAACGACGGGACCACTGGGGTCGTGGTCGTGGATGGAATCCAGTTGCTGCGAGTGTTGAAGTAGGGATTACCCGACCAGTTCGCGAATCGGGCTGGCTTCCGCGACGGGCAGAGGGCGGTTCAACCGGTCATAGAACATTTTCGCCGGGTCAATCCCGAGTCGATGGAAAATCGTCGCGGCGAGTTCGGCTGGACGCACCGGTCGCTCCGCAACATACGCACCTTTGCGATCACTGGCGCCAATCACCCTTCCTCCCTCGATCCCGGCCCCGGCCAGGGCCATGGAGAAACAAGCCCCCCAGTGATCGCGCCCGCCGGATTTGTTGAAGGTGGGCGTGCGTCCGAATTCTCCCATGACGACCACCAACGTTTCGTCGAGCAATCCGCGGTCTTCCAGATCCTGCATCAGCGCCGCGAAAGCGCTATCGAACGGCGGACACAGGTTTTTCTTCAAACGCTCGTCATTTTTTTGATGCGTGTCCCAAAGAGGATTCGAAGAACTCAGGTCGCCTTCCTCGCGGGGAAAGTTCACCTGCACCAGGCGCACTCCCGATTCCACAAGCCGACGGGCTAATAGCACGCTTTGTCCGAACTTGTGCTGCCCGTAACGAGCCCGGGTGGCATTGGATTCCCGTTGCAGTTCGAAGGCCGCTCGGGTGGCACTGGAAGTCAGCAAATCAAACGCTTTTCGCTGAGCGGCATCGAGACCGTCGAGGGAATCGCCACGCTCAACCCGGCGAAGGTGTTTATCCAAATCGCGCATTAGGCCCTGACGGGCCGCCATTCGATCGATTGACATTCCATCCGGCAGGCTCAGTGATTCAATGCGAAAGTCGGGGGCGGAGGGGTCGCATTTAAACAAGCTCGGATCCCAAGTGCGCCCCATGAAACCGCCATTTTGTCCCGGCCAGAGAATGCCCGGATTGTTCACGACCGGTTCGGGAAGCGTCACGCTGGACAAGGGCGACCGTTCGCTCGGCTTCAGTGCGCCGACGACCGAGCCGAGGCAGGGCCAGTCCTTTGGCGAAGCCGGGACATCGCCGGGCGAACCATGCACGCGGCCAGTCATCATCTGATAGCCGCTGACGGCGTGGGAATTGATACCCGTCGTCATGGAGCGAATGACCGTCATTCGATGTGCCCACCGCGCCGTCAGCGGTAGCAACTCGCAGAACTGAATTCCCGGAACGCTCGTCGAGATGGGTTTGAACGAGCCCCGCAAATCGGCGGGAGCGTCCGGCTTGGGATCAAATGTCTCGTGCTGCGGAGGTCCACCCGAAAGAAAAAGGATGATGCACGACTTGGCGCGGCCGAAAGTACTCGTGCTCGATTGCCGGGCATTCGCTGCTGCTGCCGATGCCAGAGTCGGTAACGACAGTCCGAAGCAACCCAATCCGCCGATTCGCAGAAGTTCTCGGCGAGTTATCGGGCGGCGGAATTTTTCAGGCATTACCATTGATTGATCAACTGAGGTTGCGCCCGGCACGAACGATTGTCCAGTCAGGGATAGCTATTCTCTCCGCCCCAACAATTGCTTGTTCTCCCTTGAGCATTCGACAAATCTCGGGACAACCATGAAAGACCTAAATCTCAGGACCCGGCGTCAGTTTGTTCGCGAATCTTCAACCGCTCTCGCGGCAACCAGTGTTGCCGCAAATCTTGCCCTGCCGAATATCTCCTCCGCCAAACCGGTTGCCGGTAAGATTCGCATTGGGTTGATCGGCTGCGGTGGACGCGGAACCGGCGCGACCGTGCAGGCGCTCAAGGCGGACAGCAATGTCGAACTGTGGGCGATGGGCGACGTTTTTCCCGAGGCAATCGAGCGCAGTGTCAATGTGGTGAGGACCGAGTTCCAGAAGGATCCTGTTCGCGTGCAGGTGGACAAAGGGCGGCAATTTGTCGGATTGGACGCCTATCAAAAAGTGTTGGGCAGTGAAATCGACCTGGTGTTGATTGCGACGCCCGGCGGATTTCGCCCCTATCATCTTCGCGCGGCTGTCGAGGCGGGCAAGCACATCTTCTGCGAGAAACCCATGGCGGTGGATCCGGCCGGGATTCGGATTGCGATGGAAGCTGTCAAAGTCGCGAAGCAAAAGAAGCTGGCACTCCGGGCAGGATTCAACATGCGCTTCGAGCCGGCCTATCGTGAAGCGATGAAGCGGATTCGCGACGGGGCGATTGGGGACATTCGCGCAATTTACTCCACCCGCATGAGCAATCGCCTGGCGCGTTTCAGTGGCGAGCGCAAACCCGGCGAAGGTGACCTGGAATGGCAATTGCGAAACTGGCATTACTTCAGTTGGCTCTCCGGCGATCTCATCCTCGAAATCACCGTCCACAGCATTGACAAAATGGCGTGGGCAATGAACGACGTGCCTCCGGTCAGGTGCGTGGCAACGGGAGCGCGTCATCAGCAGACGCTGGGCGATATCTGGGATCAGTTCGATGTGACGTACGAATATGGGAACGGCGTGGTGGCCGTACTCAAGACGCGTTACATGAGCGGCTGTTTCAATGAGCACAAGGATTTGATCATTGGGACGAAGGGCCAATGCCAACTCGGTTGGAGCGCCGCGCAAATTACGGGAGAAAATCGCTGGCGATACCAGGGTGAAAAGGTCAGTTCACATCAGGTGGAGCACGATGAACTTTATGCCGATCTGCGGCAGGGCATCATCCCGAACGACGGCGACCGAATGGTCAGCAGCACCATGATGGGAATCATGGGCCGGATGTCCGCCTACACCGGTCGCGACCTGACCTGGGAGCAGGCGCTCAAATCCAAACTGACTACCATGCCAAATAACTTGAGTTGGGATATGAAACTGCCGGTCGCCCCGGTCGCAGAACCAGGCAAGACGCGGTTGATATAACGAAGTGAATCTCGACGGTGACCGATCATATATCGGACGACCAAAAGGTATAGAGTGCCACCTATGACTCTGACGAAACAGGCGGTTGCCGAAAAGCTGGTCGCCTATCTGCACCATGAGATTGGGTTGAACCAACTCGTTGAGTGGGCAGAACTGGCGATGATGGATGGCGAATTTGAGGAAGCGGACGCCGAACTCATTGCCGACGTCGTCGCTCGCCTCGGCGTGGCGGATACACGAGCCTTTGGACTCGCTTGGGCGGATTGTGAAAAACTGCTGCGACAACTCGGCTACGTAACTCGGGTTGAGATTGTCGCGGCCTGACCAGATGCCGTCACGTTTATACGGAACAATGCAGTAGGAGCGCGGAATTTATTCCGCGGAAATGTGGATGCGCCAATCGGTTCCCGAAGATTTGAGTCAGACGTTATGACACCCCTGATGGTCTCAGGTTCTGGCGCTTTGCGATAATGTGTAATCGCTGGCTGCGAGCAGAGACGCTTCTGCGGAGTGAATTCCGCGCTCCCGGAGTTTCTACTGGCTAAATCCACGGACCCAACGATTCTTCCGAATCGTCGCAAATCATTTCACCCGTACTTTTAATTTTTCCTGAACATCGCGTGCTTCGCGTCACCGCCGCTGAGGACGTATGCGACCAAGTCGAGGATTTCATCCTCCTTGAACCTGTCATTGCTGAGTTCACCATTGTCGTCGTCATACTGGTAAAAATCCCGTGCAAGACCCGGTGATTGGTTCGATCGTTCTCGCATGAACATGGCTGAATCAGAAATCCTCACTCGGGTCATTTCCTCCGATGATCCGTCACTGGATCGGCAGGCGGCTCAAGCGGTGTTGGCGCTGGGATTCAAGGCACCGGACAATCGGCGGATGGAGGAACTGGTTGAAAAGGCGCGGCTTGGTGAGTTGACACTCGAGGAACAATCAGAGGCCGACAGCTACGAACGGATTGGTCATTTCGTGTCCTTGCTGAAGTCAAAAACTCGACATTCACTCAGAGCGGCTTGACCAAGGTGTGCTGGCAATGAATCTTCCGTATCGTGTCGAACTCCGGCGGACACTGATGAAAGAAGGAGTTTATTCGTGAACGTGGGTCAACGCCGACCGATTGCAGAAACCACCCGCGTCATGAATCCTTGCCACCGCACGTGCTTTGGCCGACGTGTGGAAGTCGCCAAATGAAGAGATTGTTGATTGTCGGAACTGATAACCATATCGACACCTTTTCGTGCTCCCCAATGTCGGAATTCAGGTTGAACCGGAAAGGGATTGATTGGAGCAACGGTGGGAGTCGAAAGACCGGCACGAGCGAAGGTTGTTGAAAAGTGAATTGACGCGGCAGCGGCTCAAGGCGCAGGATCTGCAATGGCTGCCCGAAGGGCGCCGGGCTGCGGCAGGTGGAAACGCCGATGGCAGTGGAATGGATGGCATGGGGACTGGCGATGGGCTGTTCGGAGTATGCCTGCCGACTGTTGTCGGCAGGCGCGCAGAAAGCCGGCGAAAATGAGTAATGTATCAAAAGTCAAGAACTGACCCGTTTAAGGCGGGAGTTGTTTGATCGGAAAACTTGAGCACCTGACCGACCTTTCACTGGAGAAAACACCCTTCGACG
>CALBIE010000884.1 GCA_937893495.1 uncultured Verrucomicrobiales bacterium
CGATTCTCCCATCGACGTGCCACGCGTATCAGCGTCAGAATTCGTGACTGCAATTCTGCCGAAACCAGGTTTTGAACATTAGTTGCAGCTCGCAGCACGGTTCGCCGAATCTGTTTGCGCTCCTGCAATCGAACAGCCTGCCAGAATAGCACGCTCAAAGTCACGACGCCCATACCGACGGCAAAAGGAAGCCACCGCACGACGAGTTGCCCTCCCAAACGGCTGCGCTCGTGCGCGAGGGCGACGAAAGCAATGGCCAGGACGGTAAGACCTATCGCCGTGCGCAAAGACATCTGCCTGCCGTCTTCACCATCGTAGGCCGTGGGCAGGTCGAGGAATATACCGGAAGCCGAAAACACCGCCAAACTAGCGATCAGGCAGGCCAGCAATCCTGCTGCCGTCGGCCGCCAGACAGACGGCTGATGACTTTGGAGCAATCCCAAACCGACTGCGGCCAACGTGAAGCCTACGGTTGAAAGCAACGACATTCGGCCGGCTGCCGTTTCCGGCCGATGCAAATAATCCTCCACGAGCAGTTCATCGATTCCCAGACCGGCTCCGAGGAAATATTCCGCAAAGGTCATCGCTCCGATGCAGCCGGCCAGCCCAATGCAAAACCAGACACCGTAACACCGACGGCCCTCGATGGGACCGGGAACGGAAATCCACAAGGCCGCCCCCAGCAACGCAAAAGCAATCGCGCTGTTGGGCTTCATGTAGCCCGTTTCTTCGACGAGGCTACGAAATGCGGGAATATCAAACCACCACCCGGCGAGCACAAAGATACCCATGACCAGGCAAAGAACCGCTCCGGTCAACGCAATGCGGTTGGGGATGGATAGCCTGTTCATCGGCGGTTGACGCCACCGAGTTTACAACCGAAGCAAACGAATCGCCAGCACCTTTGCGGAACAAGACGTTTTTTCATTCCAGGCCACCGAAGAACTGCCGGGCTGCTTCGCAGGTCACTGAGCTGAGTTCCTCCAGTGAGCAACCTTTTATTTCCGCGGCGCTTGCGGCAATCAGTGAAACGTAAGCTGGTTCACAACGTTTGCCACGATACGGCACGGGGGCGAGAAACGGACTGTCCGTCTCGAGCATGAACTTTCCCAGTGGAGCGGCCATGAGCGCGTCGCGGACATTTTGTCCGTTCTTGAACGTAAGAATACCGGTGAAACTGACCAGCGAGCCCAACGTAAAGATCCGCTCCATATTCGCCACCGATTCAACGAAGCAATGGAAAACCGCCCGCAAACGGTCCGCGTAGTTCTCAAATATGGATATCGTATCCTCGAAACAATCGCCTCGCGTGTGAATGACGACATTCTTTTTGAACTCAACCGCAAGTTCGAGTTGCTGGCGAAATAAATGCTTTTGGCGGGACCGATATGGCTCATCATCCTCAACGCTTCCGCCGCGCGTCGAGGGCAGTCGATAATAATCAAGGCCAGTCTCACCAATGGCAACGACTCGCGGTGCCCCGGCAAGTTCCCGCAATGTCGGCCGAACGTCATCGGGCGCTTCGTCCACATCGCCGGGATGCCAACCGATGGCGGCATACACGTTGGGAAAGCGCCCGGCAAGCTCAACGGCCCGGCGACTACTTTCCGCATCGGTGCCGATCGTGACCATACGGGTTATCCCGGCGGCAGTTGCCCGTTCAATGACTCCGTCAATATCCGAATCAAAATCCGGCCAGGTCAGATGTGCGTGGGTGTCAAAAAACATGATTTGCAAATCGATTTCAGCCAGGGGAAATAACCACCTCGCAAATCGCTCGGTCCGATAAGCAGCATCAATGCTGGCCTTCAAGCAAGACTCGAATTCCCATGGCACGCCCATACCGGACGCAGCCGTCATTCAAATGCCACCCTGGAATGAAACATTTCAGCCCACGCCCGGGGGCAATAAACATGGCCTCTCGTTGCCGGTTCAGCACCGGCGCGAAGAATGCGAATAGCTTGCTTCTCAAATCCGTCCGTGCATCAATTACGCCGACCCTGACGGAGTGAATTCCGCCCAACCGGTATCAGAAAATATGTTGATGAAAACCTCAATTCTTTTGGCCCGAACGACCGTCCTGCTCGCGACCGCCTTCCTGGCCGCCGATTATCATTCGGCTCGGGCCGAGATTCTCCCCGGTCACTCGTATCACGGCGAAGCCTTTAACGAAGGTCCGCGACAGGCAGCTTACCTGATGGGTGACACTGGGCGCATCAATTTTCCCGTGACAACCACCAGCGAAGAGTCTCAGAAGTTCATCAACCAGGGAATCGGTCAATTGCACGGTTTCTGGTATTTCGAATCTGAACGCTCGTTCCGCCAGGCCGTACTGATCGATCCCGATTGCGCCATGGCCTATTGGGGCATGGCCATGGCCAACGTCAACAATGAGAAGCGTGCCCGGGAATTCATTTCCAAAGCAGAACAACTCAGCGAGCAGGTCACCGACCGCGAGCGGCGCTACATTGAAGCACTTGGCCTGTATCGAAAGCAGGACAAGCGAAAGGATAAAGAGCGACGTGGTAGATTGGTCGAGGATTACGAGGCAATCATCAAGGCCTACCCGGACGATCTCGAAGCCAAGGCGCTGGTCAGCGTGCTCCGCTGGCAAAACTCATCCAAAGGATTTCCGATCAAGGACAAGGAACGAGCGGCCATTGAGGCGCGATTGCAGGAAGTGCTCGCGGTTGAGCCCCTGCATCCGGTGCATCACTACCGCATTCACCTGTGGGACATCGGCAGTTCCACGAACGCCGTCAATTCCGCCGGGCTCTGCGGCTTTGCATCGCCAGCGACCGCGCACATGTGGCACATGCCCGGCCACATCTATTCCCGACACAAACGCTACTCGGATGCCGCATGGCAGCAGGAAGCCAGTGCGCGCACGGATCACGCCTACATGATGCGCAATCATGTTTTGCCGGATCAAATCCACAACTTCGCCCATAACAATGAATGGCTCATTCGCAACTTGAACAACATCGGGGCCGTCGGTCGCGCGATGGATCTGGCAAAAAACATGATCGAACTGCCGCGCCACCCGAAATACAACACGCTCACCCGAGGCAGTTCCAACTACGGGATTCAACGCCTGCTGGAAACAGCTGTTCGTTACGAACTCTGGGGAGAGCTCAATGCCTTGGCGGGAACCCATTACCTCAAGGTCAGCGGAAATCGTGACCATGAAATCCGGCGTCATCATGCCCTTGGCCTGGCCACTTTTCACACCGGTCTAATCGCCGACGGGCAGAAACATATTGCCGCTCTGGAAAAAATTGAGACTGAAATCAAGAAATCGGCAGCCAAAAAAGCAGCCAAGCCTGCCGCTAAATCTGCCGCCAAGCCCGCCACAAAGTCAGCATCCGAAACATCTCCCAAATCAAATCCCGCCGCCAAATCCAAGGGTAAGGGCTCGACCAAAGGCCGTTCCCGTAAGCCGAGCAATGTCTTGCTTGCCACGGGCAGTTCCATTGCCGCGGCGATTGCCGAACTACGAACACTTGAGGCTCTTAAAAAGGAGGACAAGGACGGAGCTGCCAAATGGCTGGCGAAGGCATCCGCCGTCGCGCAGGAAAGGCTGTCACGATTGCACTTTGAACTTGGCGATCGGAAGAAGGCTCTCGAACTGGCTGTTAAAGCGGTCTCCAGTGGCGCGAAACAAAGCCAGCCGCTGGCGAACTACATCGATCTTGCCTGGCGGGCGGACCGGAAAGATGACGCCAACAAACGCTTTGAGGAACTTCGCGAGAATGCCGCTGAGATCGATTTACAAGCACCCGTATTTGCCCGCCTGGCTCCGGTCGCCAAAGCCAGGGGGTTGTCGAATGACTGGAGACCTGAACTGAAACGTCCATCCGACTTCGGCCAACGCCCGTCTCACGATTCGCTTGGTCCGTTTCGCTGGCAGCCGCCGACTGCGTCAAAATGGAGTCTGCCAAAACATGACGGAAGCACCCTTTCGCTTTCCGACTACCGAGGCAAACCGGTAATCGTCATTTTTTATCTTGGTCATGGCTGCGCCCATTGCATCGAGCAACTCGCGGCATTCGTTCCGTTGACGGAGAAGTTTGCTGGAATCGGCGTCTCACTTGTCGGCATCAGCACTGACAACGCCGCGGGGTTGAATAAGACCGAGGAGAAAGCCTCAAAGGAAATTGCCTTTCCGTTTCCGCTGCTCGCCGACCCGACGCTTGATGTGTTCAAAAAATATCGCGCCTATGACGATTTTGAGAAAGTGGCTCTGCACGGCACTTTTCTGATCAGTTCCGATGGCAAGATTCTCTGGCAGGACATCAGCTACGAACCTTTCTTGAAAACAGATTTTCTACTCGAGGAAGCAGAACGCCAACTCAATCTTTCCCATCCGGCCAATGTCGCTGCAACTGGTTCCCGCTAAGCCATGCCCGAGTCAGCCGCAGACAATTCCGATCCTGTTTTGCCCTCTCGACTATTGACGGTTCTCGTCGTTGGTGGATCGGGAAGACATTTTGAGTCGCTGAATTCAACCTACCCGGAATCGCATCAACGCACGCTTCAGTGGGCATGCGAACTGGGTAGTTGGCTCGCTGGGCAGCCGGTTAACCTCCTGACTGGCGGCGGTGGGGGGGTCATGGCGGCCGTCAGCGAAGGATTTCATCAAGTCAATCATCGAGCAGGTAAAGTAATCGGCGTCTTGCCCGGTCCTCAACCGCCGGGCGGCTATCCGAATCCGCACGTTGAAATCGTCATTCAAACGCACCTCGCAGGCA
>CALBIE010000885.1 GCA_937893495.1 uncultured Verrucomicrobiales bacterium
GTGGAGCGCCAGCGAAAACTTCAGGCCACGGATGACGTTCGTTACTACTCTCCCCTGGCGGAACACAAGAACCCTGATTTAATGCTGCGTGAAAAGCCGGACACCAACTGACACTGCCAATATATCATTTTTTTTTCAATCGTCATGAGTACCCCGCTAATCGAAATCAACAACCTCTCCGCCGGCATCAACGGCAAGCAGATCCTCAAGGGCATCAACCTCATCGTGAACGAGGGCGAAGTCCACGCCGTCATGGGCCCCAACGGTTCGGGCAAAAGCACGCTGGGTTACGTCCTGGCCGGCCGCAACGGCTACGACGTGATGGGCGGAGAAATTAAATACCGCAACCTGAACCTCGTGGACATGGCACCCGAAGAACGTGCCCGCGAAGGACTGTTTCTCGCTTTTCAATATCCGGTCGAAATTCCCGGGGTGAACAACACCTATTTTCTCCGCGCGGCCTACAATGAAATGCGCAAGCATCGCGGTGAAGAAGAATTGGACGCCGTCGATTTTCTCGGAATTGTGCGGGAGAAAATGAAACTGCTCGAACTGCCGGAGGCCATGATGAAACGCGCCGTGAACGAAGGTTTCTCGGGTGGCGAAAAGAAACGCAACGAGATTTTTCAAATGGCCGTGCTCGAACCAAAACTGTCCGTCCTCGACGAGACCGATTCCGGCCTGGACATCGACGCGCTCAGGATCGTCGCCAACGGCGTCAACAAACTGCGGAGCCCGGAAAGTTCCGCCATTATCATCACACATTATCAGCGACTCCTGAATTACATTGTTCCCGATTTCGTGCATGTGTTGTTCGACGGACGCATAATCAAATCGGGCGGCAAGGAACTCGCCTTTGAGCTTGAGGAAAAGGGATACGACTGGATTATCAAAGGTGAACCCGTCGCTGCTTGAACGAGATCCAGAGCCCATTCAGCAATCGAGTAATTTGACCATCCGAAGTTGATGACCACCACTGAATCAAAATCCGAATTTGCCAACTACCAGACCGCGTTCGACGAGTTTAATGCGAATCAGCCCGGCCCTGAGTGGCTGACCAATCTACGCCGCTCGGGTATATCGCATTTTACCGAACTGGGATTTCCCACGTTGAAACAGGAGGAATGGATTTTTACCAACGTCCGCCCGATCAGCGAACTGCCATTTCGTCCGGCAACAAAAGCATCCAATACCTCGATCGAACTGGATTCGTTTACGTTCGCGGGATTGACCGGGTCTCGCCTGATATTCATCGACGGAATTTTTTCGGCTTCGCATTCAACCATCGAAAAACTGCCGGACGGCGTCATCGTCGCCAGCCTGGCAGACGCCATAGAGCATCACGGAACGCTCGTTGAAAAACATCTCGCTCGCCATCTGCGGACGGATGCCAGTGGATTTTCGGCGCTGAACGCTGCTTTTGTTCAGGATGGCGCTTTCATTCACCTGCCGCAGGACAAAGTCGTCGAGGAACCAATTCATCTGCTTTTCGTTTCAACGGATGGCGATGCAAACATCGCGACTGTTCGCAACCTGATTGTTGCCGAGCCAAATGCCCGGGCCAAGCTCATCGAGAGCTATTACAGCGCCGGCACGAGCGCACACTTCACCAATGCCGTGACGGAAATCGTGGTCAACGAAGGCGCGCACATCGAACACTGCAAATTCCAGGAGCAGAATCAGGAGTCGTTTCACGTCGCTTCGATTCAGGCGCAATTGGAAAAGGCCTCCCACTTTACGAGCCATTCCATTTCGACCGGGGCTCGCATCGCGCGCAACGACATCAACATCCTCATGAACGGCGAAGGCATCGATTGCGTATTGAATGGTCTCTACGTCGTGGGGGGCAAACAATTGGTGGACCACCATACGTTGGCGGATCACGCCATGCCGAATTGTGGCAGTCACGAATTCTATCACGGCATACTCGGCGGCCAGTCGCGGGGCGTTTTCAATGGCAAAATATTCGTGCGCGAGGACGCGCAAAAGACCAATGCGAAACAGACCAGCAGGGTCATCCTCATGTCGGACAAGGCAACCGTAAACGCCAAGCCGCAGCTTGAAATCTTCGCCGATGATGTGAAATGCACGCACGGTGCGACCGTCGGGCAATTAAACGATGAAGCCGTATTTTACTGCCGCAGCCGCGGCATCGATGAAGCGAGCGCCCGCCGTCTGTTGACGCACGCGTTTGCGAGTGAGGTTATTAATCGTATTTCCATTGAACCGGTCCGTGATCATCTCGAGTCACTTTTGTGGAATCGATTGGAAGAATTGATTGAAGATTAGCCATGTTCGACGACTTAACCGATCTTTATCAGGAGGTCATCATGGAGCACGCGAAAAGTCCGCGCAATTTTCGCGAAATGCCCGATGCCACCAATATCGCCAACGGCACGAACCCGGTGTGCGGCGACAACTACACCGTCTATCTCAAGATGAACGGCGAGGTCGTCGAGGATGCCAGCTTTCAGGGCGACGGCTGCGCCATTTCCAAGGCATCGGCATCTCTGCTGACAGCCGCGATCAAGGGCAAGACCCGCACTGAAGTTGCAGAATTGTTCGACCATATGCACGACATGGTCACCACCGGGAATGCGGATGAACGCGTGGGAAAACTCGCCGCCTTCGCCGGGGTTCACAAGTTTCCCGCGCGAGTGAAGTGCGCCATTCTTTCCTGGCACGCCGCCAAATCCGCCGCCGAAGGCAAAAACGAAACGGTCAGCACTGAAGAACCGGCCGAATAACCACTGACAA
>CALBIE010000886.1 GCA_937893495.1 uncultured Verrucomicrobiales bacterium
TTTAGTAACGGTAATGGTCCGGCTTGTAAGGCCCCTCCACCGGCACGCCGATGTATTCGGCCTGCTCCTTGGAGAGCACTGTCAGCTTCACGCCAATCTTTTCGAGGTGCAATCGCGCGACTTCCTCGTCGAGTTTCTTCGGCAACACATAGACGCTGGGCTTGTTCGTATCCCGCTTCTCCCATAGATCGAGCTGGGCGAGCACCTGGTTCGTGAAGGAGTTGGACATGACGAAACTCGGGTGGCCGGTGGCGCAACCCAGGTTGACCAGACGACCTTCGGCCAGCATGTAAATCGTGTTTCCGCTCGGTAGAGTGTAGGCGTCGTATTGCGGTTTGATGGTTATCTTGGCGACGCCCGCGCACTTGTTCAATGCCTCGACTTGAATCTCGTTATCGAAGTGGCCGATGTTACAAACGATGGCTTGATCCTTCATCTTCAACATGTGGTCGAGCGTGATGACGTCCAGATTGCCGGTCGTGGTCACGTAAAGGTCGCCGGTGCCGAGCGTATTTTCGATCGGCGTGACTTCGAAACCTTCCATCGCCGCTTGCAGTGCGTTGATCGGATCGATTTCGTTGACGATGACCCGGGCGCCGAATCCGCGCAGAGACTGGGCGCAGCCCTTGCCGACATCGCCGTAACCGCAGACCACGGCGACCTTGCCGGCAATCATCACGTCGGTCGCGCGCTTGAGGCCGTCGGCCAGCGATTCACGGCAGCCATAAAGATTGTCGAACTTGGACTTGGTGACCGAGTCATTCACGTTGACGGCCGGGATTAGCAGCTTGCCGTCCTGCTGCATCTTGTAGAGGCGATGCACACCCGTCGTCGTCTCCTCGGAAACACCTTTCCAATCCTTGACGATTTCATGCCAACGGGTCGGCGTCTCGGCGTGAACTTTCTTGAGCAATTCCTTGATGACGCCTTCTTCTTCGCTCCCGGACGAAGTGTTGACCCAGTCGCTGCCGTTTTCCAGTTCGTAACCCTTGTGGATCAGCAATGTGGCGTCGCCGCCGTCATCCACGATCAGTTCCGGACCCTTGCCGCCCGGGTGAATGAGCGCCTTGTACGTACACCACCAGTATTCCTCCAGATTTTCGCCTTTCCAGGCAAAAACCGGATATCCGGCCTGCGCAATGGCGGCAGCCGCGTGGTCCTGCGTGGAAAAAATGTTGCAGCTCGCCCAGCGCACTGAAGCGCCCAGTTCGCCCAACGTCTCGATCAACACGGCCGTCTGAATGGTCATGTGGAGCGAGCCAGTGATGCGGACTCCCTTGAGCGGTTTGTCCTTGCCGTATTTCTCGCGCACAGCCATCAGGCCGGGCATTTCATGTTGCGCGACGTCGAGTTCCTTGCGGCCCCACTCGGCGAGGGTGATATCTTTGACTTTGTAATCGTTGGTTTCTGACATGATAAATTTTTTTCGATGAACTGCTGAGGAGATTAGAGGGCTTTCTTGAGGGCCGCGACTTTGTCGGTTTTTTCCCAGGTGATGTCTTTGTCGTTCTTGCCGAAGTGACCGTAGTTGGTCGTCTTCGAGTAGATCGGGCGCAGGAGGTTGAGTTGCAAAACAATATCGGCTGGTTTGAAGCTGAACACTTTCAAGACCGCTTTGAGAATCTTGGCATCGCTGGTAGTGCCAGTGCCGAACGTGTCGATATGTACGCTGACGGGGCGGGGATGGCCGATGGCGTAGGCGAACTGAATTTCGCATTTTTCCGCGAGTCCCGCGGCAACGACGTTTTTGGCCACCCAACGCGCCATGTAGGCGGCGCTGCGATCGACCTTCGAAGGGTCCTTTCCGGAGAACGCGCCGCCACCGTGTCGGCCCATGCCGCCGTAGGTATCGACGATGATTTTGCGGCCGGTCAATCCGCTGTCCCCCTGCGGTCCGCCGACCACAAACTTGCCGGTCGGGTTGATGAGATACTCGGTTTTGTTCGTGAGCATCTTCTTGGGCAACACCTTCTTGATGATCTCTTCGATGCAAAACTTCTCGATGACACTGTGCTTTACGCCGTCAGCGTGCTGGGTGGAGATGACAACGTTGACGATGCGAGTCGGCTTGCCGTTGACGTATTCAATGGAAACCTGGCTCTTGGCATCCGGGCGGAGCCATTGGGCGACCTTGCCGGCTTTCCGAATCCTGGTCAATTGGCGCCCGAGCCGATGTGCATACATGATGGGCGCCGGCATGAGTTCGGGCGTCTCGTTACAGGCGTAACCAAACATGATCCCCTGGTCGCCCGCGCCTTGCTCGGCCGTTTTCTTGCCGGCGGCCTTCTTGGCGTCCACGCCCTGGGCGATATCCGGGCTTTGGGTGGTGAGGTAGTTGTTGATGAAAATCTTGTCGGCGTGGAAGACATCGTCATCATTCACGTAACCGATTCCCCGCACCGCATCGCGGATAGTTTTCTCGATGTTGATGACCTCGCCAATCGGTTTCTGGCCGATTTTCGGGATGGTGACTTCACCCCCGACCACCACGATGTTGCTTTTCACGAACGTCTCGCAGGCGACCCGGCTGCGGGTGTCGATCCTGAGACAGGCGTCCAGGATGGCGTCTGAGATTGTGTCGCTGACCTTGTCCGGATGGCCTTCGCCAACGGACTCCGATGAGAAGATATAGTTGTTGCTCATTAACCTGAAACTTTGGTCCGGCTGCCGGAATACGGCAAAACAGGGCGCACAAAGTATCTTGAGCGGGCGATAAGTCAAATTCAACTTGGCGGGAAAGCCGGGAAAAATGCGGAAATTCCGTTTCAATCCGCTGTTTATCGTTCCCGCAGACAATGTGTCACCATGCTTGCGTTGCCCATCTCCAGCCGTTGCGCAATCCACTTCAACCATCGTCGTCTCCCTTCGCAGCCGACGCGCGATTCTCGCCTTTCCCGCGTCACCATTGCGCCGGTTCCCGAGTTCGCGCTCCTTCCATTTCATCCGCTTCAAATACTCCGGCCAACCGCTCCACACGTAGTCTGCCAATCGCTGACCGCGCTTCATCAACCGGGCGCGCGCCAGATTCAGGTGCATACAATCACAGACGGTTTTGCGATGCCCGTTGCCGCCCCCATCGACGATCAAGGCCTTGTAACGCCCGCTGAACAGGTGCTCGAAGAGTTTGTGCTGCCGATTGAAACGCGAGGCGTAAGTGCCCGGAAACCATTTCATGCCCGCCACCAGATCACCTCGCGTTGTTTCCACAACCAGATGAAAATGATTGGGCATCAAACAAAGGGCATGCACCCGCCAGCCCGCCTTTTCGCCGGCCTGCCCCAGGGTGGCGAGAAATTGCTTGCGGTCCTCATTGTCCCGAAAGATCGCCTTACGCCGATTTCCTCGATCCAACACGCTTGTCGCGCCGTAGCACAACGCGAAGGCGGATTATAAATCGCGCCGGGATACTCGACTCGCAACTTGCGTGGCATGGGTGGACGGTAATCGAGGACAAGAAAAACTGTCAACCTTTAGGACTGACCCCTTTATGATGATGCATCGATTCATTTTGTTTTTTTCTCTTATGGGTTGTGTTTTTACCGACGGTTTCGTGTGGGAGAGCTTTCACCACCCAAACTGCCCGTTCCTCCGGGCTTCCCGTCGATAAACAGAAACCGGCGATAGCGAACGCAGGTGAAAACCTGTGCCTATCCAACCGGCCATCATTGATATGAATTCCGAGTAGTGCTCGTTCTTCTTGAGAAAGAAAAACGGGACGCAGTCCCCAAATTGAAAAACTCAGGGAAGGAATTCATCCAGGGATGAATTTGAAGGGTGAGTGGTGAATCGGGTCCGGCGATTGTTTTCAATCAGGTGCTCCAGCTTCTGGTCAATCTCCCGGAGTTTTAATCGGACTTCCTGAATGTGTTTGATGAGGGATTTCTTGTCGGTCGTTTTACGGGGTGCAGTCTTTGCCATGCGAAACCCAGGTGCCTGGACTTTTAAAGGGTATGCCACAATCGGTTCGGTCGTCCGGAATCAGCGGACATCGACGATATCCGTCGCTCTTACGCTATAGATTCACGTCGAATTATTCCTTGACGGATGGCAACAATGCCCTTATCGACGGGTGTTCCTCGAATCTGAAGCCAATGAAGGTGTGGCCAAGGTATTGTCTGCGTTTGTTGCTCGAACCATCTCGGTTGGTTCGCTCGCTTGACGCGGACTACCTGACCAAACCGCTGGACATCGCGAAATTTTTCACCGTTCTGGACGAGGCCTTGGAGCAAAAGACAGAAACGGAAGATGCCGGCATTGAACCACCGAAGAAAACTGCATGCATTCCCAACCCGCCAGACCGATGATTCCCGGCGCGGTTACAAAAATGCGTGATATCGAGCCCGGCTTCAGGCGCGGCGGCGGCCGAAGATTTCAGAGCAGACGAACATTCAAACGAAAGGTAACGACATGTATGGAATGGTAAACAAAGCGGTGCAGGATATGGTCTGTTCTCAGTTTGGAGAAGATCAGTGGGAGGCCATCAAAAAAAAGGCCGGCGTGGAAGACGAGTTGTTCATCAGCCACGAAGGCTATCCGGACGAGATCACCTACCGGCTCGTCGGGGCCGCCAGTGAAGTGCTCGGACTGCCGGCGGACGAGATACTGAAGGCCTTCGGCGAGCACTGGGTGCTGAAGACCGCCGCCGAGGGGTACGGCGAAATGCTGGACGCCGCGGGGGCTGATCTGGGTGAATTCCTTGTCAACCTGCCCAGGTTTCACACCCGGGTCGCCATGATCTTCCCCAAGTTGAAGCCGCCGAGCTTCGCGATCACCGACCGCGGCGAGCGTTCGCTGCGGCTGCATTATCATACCCATCGCGACGGTCTGGCTCCTTTTGTGGTCGGCCTGCTGGGAGGATTGGCGAAGCGCTTTGACGTCGAGGCTCGAATCACCCAGATCGCAGACCGGACACAGGGGGCCGATCACGACGAATTCCAGGTGGAATGGTAGGATGAGCCAATACCCGTCCATTGTTTTGTCCGGCGACCAGATCACGGAGCTGTTCCCGTTCCATTTCGCCGTGGACGCCGATCTGGCGATCGTCCAGATCGGGCCAAGCCTGGCCAAGATTGAGCCAGCCGCACGGACGGGCTCCCGACTGGCCGCCTGCCTCGAACTGACGCGCCCCGAAATAACGTGTTCCCATGAGGCTCTGCGCGAGCACCAGAACGAGATTCTCCTGTTTACCAGCAAGAGCCGGGGCATCCAGCTGCGCGGGCAAATGCTTGAAGTCGGCGAGCGTCTGTTTTTCCTGGGCTCGCCCTGGCTTGCCGGACCGACGGCGCTCAAGGAATTCGGGCTGACGTTGAACGACTTCGCGGCCCACGACGCGACAGTCGATATGCTGCAGGTGATGCAGGCCGAGAAGATGGCGCTGGCCGAGAGCCGGCAACTGATTGAAAAACTCCGGCACAAGCAGGAACTGGTCAATGTTTCGGACCGCGCCAATCGCGCCAAGAGCGAATTTCTCTCGCGCATGAGCCACGAACTGCGAACCCCGCTCAATGGCATTATCGGGTTTTCCAAGCTCCTTGAGATGGCCGGGTTGCCCGACCGCGAGGCGGGCAATGTCAGGCGCATCCACAAGGCCGGCAATCATCTGCTCGGACTCATCAACGACGTGCTGGACATTTCCCGTGTCGAGGCCGGTGAAATCAGCATTTACTCCGAAGGCATCGGGCTGGGCGAGCTGATCGCGGAGGTGGCGGGAATGGTCGAACCGATGGCCCGCGAGCGCCGGATTGCGATCCGGATCGACGGGCCGGGCGACCCGCAACTGCGGGCTTTGGCGGATCGTCA
The DNA here is from genome assembly GCA_937893495.1 of uncultured Verrucomicrobiales bacterium. Classification (GTDB taxonomy): domain Bacteria; phylum Verrucomicrobiota; class Verrucomicrobiia; order Limisphaerales; family JAYPXF01; genus CALBIE01. Next base: position 5,800 of record CALBIE010000886.1, read on the forward strand.
ACGGCTCCGGCAAACGCTGCTCAATCTGGCTTCCAACGGCATCAAATACAATCGGGACGAGGGCATTCTTTCCTTCACCGTCAGCGGGCCCCACCGCGGCCGGGTCCGGATCGAGGTGCGCGACACGGGCCCCGGCATTCCCGAGGAGAAACAGTCCCGCCTGTTCACCCCTTTCGACCGGCTGGATGCCGAGCGCGAACACACGACGATCGAGGGCACGGGGCTGGGCCTGGCCTTGAGCAAGAAACTGGTGGAAGCCATGGACGGAGAGATTTTCGTCACCAGCAAAGTGGGCGAGGGCACGGTCTTTGCCGTGGAACTGGGCTGCACCGAAGGCCCCGTGCACCTGCGACGGGAGCAGTTGGCAACGCTCCCTCAACCACCGGGAGCCGACAAGTCGGCGCCGGAGGAATCGGCCCGCCCCACCATCCTGTACATCGAGGACAATCCGGACAACCTCGCGCTGGTGGAGCAGATTGTGGAACATCGCCCGCAAGTGCGCCTGATATCCGCCATCCAGGGCGGGCAGGGGCTCGACCTGGCCCGCCAGCACCGGCCGGACCTTGTCTTTCTGGACTTCCACCTCCCGGACATCAATGGCGACGAGGTGTTGCGCCGGCTCAAGACCGACAAACGCACCCGCGCCATCCCCGTGTACATGCTCAGCGCCGACGCCATGACCGACCAGATCAAGCGGCTGAAGGAACTGGGCGCCGCCGACTACCTGACCAAACCGCTGGACATCGAGAAATTTCTGGTGGTGCTGGATGAAGCCGCAGCAAAGGCGGAAGGGCGGGAAGGATGAGCCGCCGTGATTTTTAACGGACCCACAACGGACCCAAGAACATGAACAATACCGAACTACACCAGTCCCGCATCCTGATCGTGGATGACAATGCCGCGAACGTGGAACAATTGGAGCAGTTGCTGGAGTTCAACGACTTCACCGATCTGAAGAGCACCACCGATCCGCGCGCGGTCGAAGCGCTGCTGAAGGAATATCGGCCGGACCTCATTCTGCTCGACCTGCAGATGCCGCACCTCGATGGATTTCAGATTCTCGAAATGCTCGGGCGCAAGGTTCCCGAAGCGGATTTTCTTCCGGTCATCGTCCTGACCGCCGATGTCAGCACCGAATCCCGCGAACGCGCGCTCAAGCTCGGCGCGATGGATTTCCTGACCAAACCCTTCGACTTCGTCGAAGCCGTGTTGCGCGTCACCAATCAGCTCCGCACCCGCCGGCTGCACCAGCAATTGCAGGGCTACAGCGAGCAACTTGAGGACAAGGTCCGCGAGCGCACCGTTGAACTGAAGCGGGCGCAGGATGAACTCGTCGCCCAGGAGCGCTACAAGGCCATGGGCCAGATGGCCAGCGGCATCGCGCACGACTTCAACAACACCGTCGCCGTCATGATGGGCAACGCCGAACTGCTGATCACTTTTCCCGATCTGTTGAAGGATGCGGAGGAGACCAACAAGGCGCTCAAGACCATTTACCTCGCCTCGCAGGACGCCGCCAGCATCGTCCGCCGCCTGCGCGAGTTCTACAAATCTGATGATCAGGAGGAGCAGGAGGAAACCGCCGACCTGCGAGACGCCGGCGAAGAGGCCGTTTCGCTCACGGAACCGAAATGGAAAGGCCAGGCGCAGTCGTCCGGCCGCAATATTCACCTCAAAACCGAGCTGGAGTCCGTCACCGTCCGCATGAGTCCGTCCAAGGTGCGCGAAATTCTCACAAACTTTGTCTTCAACGCCGTGGACGCCATGCCGGAGGGCGGAGTCATCACCCTGCGCAGTCGCGCCGAGGACGGCTACGGTGTTCTGGAGGTCGCGGACTCGGGTACCGGCATGAGCGAGGAGGTACGGCAGAAATGCCTCAACATGTTTTTCTGCACCAAGGGCTCCAAAGGCACCGGCCTCGGACTCGGCATGGTCAACGACATGGTGCAGAAGCACCGCGGCCGGATTGACATCGAAAGTGAACCCGGGAAGGGTAGCACGTTTCTTGTCCGTCTGCCCCTGGCAGACGCCGCCGCCAAAGATGGGACTGACGCGGACCACCGGCTGGATCGCCGCCTGAAAATCCTGCTGGTGGACGATGAGGAAAACCTGCTCGACATCTACAGCCAGTTGCTGTCTCTCGACGGGCACACGGTCGTCACCGCCGTCGATGGCCGTGAGGGCCTCGTCCAGTATCTGGCGGATGACTTCGACCTCGTCATCACCGATCAGGCCATGCCCGGGGTCAATGGCGCCCATCTGGTCCGCTCCATCCGGCGGCATTCCGGGGAGATTCCCATCGTCATGCTCACCGGCTTCAGCGATTCCCTGAAATCCGAGGGGGGCGTGCCTGAAGGCATCACAAGACTCATTGCAAAGCCGGTCGGAATCGTTCACCTTCGGACCGCAATCTTTGAAATCTTTTCAGGCAGCGGACCAACGTAAACGCATACCCGCCGGCAGAACATCATGACTGAAGGCACAGAAAACACACCCGCCAGGTCGCCTGGACGAATCCTGGTCATCGACGACGAACCAGCCCTGTCCAAAGTCACGCGGACCTTCCTTGAACGCCTGGGCGGATACACCGTCTGTGAGGTGAATTTCCCCACCGATGCGATCAAAATCG
>CALBIE010000887.1 GCA_937893495.1 uncultured Verrucomicrobiales bacterium
AGAATTAGAGGCGTGGCCGGGTCCCAATCGGGCCTTCAATATCACCGTCACCCAGCACAACGGTTATGATGATTGCATCTACGTCATGAGTGGACGCCGGCAGGACGGTGAAGAAGTTCAATTTTTGAAGGATGTCTGGGAATACACACCCGGGACACGAAAGTGGCGAGAACGCGCTCCCCTGCCCGCCTCCCGGATGGCCGGCACCGGCATCGCCTACGGGCAGAGTCACGTATTCGTTCTGGGGGGTGCCGATGGATCGCTCTGGGCAACGGCGGGCGAATTGGCCGACAAGCATCCTGGCTTCCCAAAAGAGGCGTTGATGTATCACACCATTACGGACACTTGGACCTCCGCTGGTCCGATGCCCGCCAATCATGTCACCACGATTCCCGTGATGTGGAATGGGCGAATTGTGATTCCTTCCGGCGAAATCAGACCCCGCGTCCGCTCTCCAGCCATTTGGGGCATCGATGTAAACCAACACTCCAAGTCGTTCGGCACGATCAATTACGTTGTGCTCATCGCCTATCTGGGCGGGATGGTTCTCGTCGGACTCTATTTCGCGAAACGAAACCAAAGTACCAACGATTACTTCCGCGGAGGCCAACACATCGTCTGGTGGGCGGCGGGTTGCAGCATCTTCGCCACCATGCTCAGTTCACTGACCTACACGGGATTGCCGTCCAAGGCATTCGCGCAGGATTGGGTTTACGCGGTTCACAATTTCATGATCCCGGTCGTCGCATTCCTGGCCGTCTATGTTGCGCTGCCATTCTACCGACGCATCGACGCGACCAGCGCCTACGAATACCTCGAAAAACGCTTCAACCGATTTGTTCGCTGGTTCGGCAGTTTGAGTTTCACTTTGTTTCACATCTTCAGAATGGCCGTCGTCATGTCGCTGACGGGCCTGGCCGTTGCCGCAGCCACGCCGTTGGATGCCGCAACCTCGGTGCTGCTCATGGGCGTGCTTTGCATCGTTTACTGTTCCGCCGGGGGCATTGAGGCAGTCATCTGGACCGATACGATCCAGACATTCGTGCTTATGGGAGGTGCGTTGGCCGCGATGGCCGTAATGATAGCCGGTGCTGATGGCGGTTTCAGCGGATTCATCGACACCGCATCCGTCTCGGACAAATTTCGAATAGCCAATTTCAACTGGGATGTCGCCAGCGCTCAGATTGCCATCTGGTTCGTCATTCTGGGTTCGATTGGCCAGAACATTTCCTCATACGGTGCCGATCAAGCGATTGTGCAACGGTACATGACGACGAAAACCGAAAGCGACGCAGCCAAATCGATCTGGGCCAACGCTGTATTGAGCGTCATTGCCACTTTCATCTTTTTTGGAATTGGTTCCGCTCTTTTCGCTTTCTACAAATCACATCCGGAAAAACTCGATCCCACCATTACTACTGACCAGATTTTTCCGTTGTTTATTGCAGCGGAAATGCCCATTGGGCTGGCTGGCCTGATCGTCGCGGGAATCTTCGCCGCCGCGCAATCCACCGTCTCCACCAGCATGAATTCCACAGCCACCACACTGGTGACTGACTTTCTGCGACCGCTGAATATTTGCTCCAGCGAGAGAGCCTACCTGACAGCCGCCAAAAGTCTCACCGTGTTGATGGGAATTCTTGGCACCGCATTCGGCCTCGTATTCGTGAACCCGGAAATTAAATCGCTTTTCGATCAGTTCATCAAAATCATCGGCCTGTTCATGGGAGTCCTGGGTGGCCTCTTCGTTTTGGGTGTAGCCTCGCGCAAAGCGAACGGCGCCGGAGCATTGACCGGCGCGATTATTGGAGCTTGCGTCATGTTCTGCCTCTGGAAGTTCACGAAAGTGCACGGGTTCCTCTATCCCTTCGCCGGGGTGACGAGTTGCTGCGTGGTTGGATATCTTGCCAGTCAGATTTTCAAAGGCCCTCAAAAAGACCTGACCGGGCTGACAATTTATACCGTCTCGAAAAACCAATCGGCTTGAGCATCGACCCATAGCCGATGGTCGTCTTCGTTGGAAAGAGCTGCCGCCTACAGTTTTTTCTTCGGCTTCTTCTTCTTCTTCCTGTTCGAGCGATTTGCCGCGCCCACGCCTTTCGTGGCCCAATCGCACAACTCTCGTGCAACTTCCAATACTTCAACGGGTGGATGGTAATAGGACATGGAAAACTCTTTTCCCTTTTTCACATAAACAAACGGCTCAAGGCCCAGCGACTCAAACTCAGGCCGTGTTTGATCGTCCACTTTGATGTAGAATTCATCGTCCGCGACAATTCCAAACATCAGCCCATCCAAATACAATCCATATCCACCGAACATGGACTTCGCTTCGACTTCACCGAGGTTCTCAAGGAGATCCAATAGATAGGTCACGTATTCACTTTGCTTCGCCAAGGTCCTGCCAGGGTATGCAAATCCAAATGCGCGGGACAATCACCGATCGCTTTTCAGCGCCGCACCAATCCCTCTCTTGACGTTTGACTCGCCGCGGACGATACTGTCCGCAGTCCGTTGGGGGCGTCCCGGTTTCGACTGAACAGGTGCTCCATCGGCTGCATGTCGAGGACGACTCGTTGGCCTCGTTAATCATCGAGTCAAACATTAGTTGCCAACGAAGAATTGGCCCTCGCTGCCTAATTAAGCAGTGACGTCGCTCATCTGACCCCGGCTGGGGTGAAGCGGCGCTGACAGCCGGGTGGAATTCGTGCGGAGTGGGCGCGTTCGAGTTCGACTTTTTTCATGCCCGCTGGGTGACGCGTCTCGCGCCGGATCGTAATCGCGCCACTGAGAACTCTCATTCGGATAAACATGTAGACGTCGTTGGTTGATTTGCTCAGGACGCGGGTTCGATTCCCGCCGCCTCCATTCTTAAAACAGCCTAAAAAT
>CALBIE010000888.1 GCA_937893495.1 uncultured Verrucomicrobiales bacterium
ATTGGGCGGCTTAATTGCCTCGCCGGCTGGTGTCCGGATTTGGAGTTGCCGATGATTGGTGACGAGGATCGGCGCGCGTTGGTCGAACAGATTTGTCACGGCGAGTTTTCGTTCAAGGCCGTGAAGGAAAAACCCGTGAAGGCGTTCGTAAAAGAGTGGCTCAGCCCGATACAACGGCAACTGCTCGACGACCACGCGCCCGAGCGGTTAAAGCTGTCAAACGGCCGGACACCGAAGGTCATCTACACGGCGGGTGAGGCTCCGTTGATCTCGCTGCGAATCCAGGAATTGTATGATGTGACCGAAACGCCCAGGGTGGCGATGCAGCGCGTGCCGGTGCTCGTTCACATCCTCGCGCCCAACATGCGACCGGTGCAGGTGACGCAGGATCTCGCCGGATTCTGGACGGAGCATTATCCGAAGCTGAAATCACAATTGGCACGACGGTATCCAAAACATGTGTGGCGTTAAGAAAACTGATGCGGCGGAATCGCTCTGCCTGGCCTGCGGACTGTGCTGCAACGGCGTGCTGTTCAAAGACGTCGAGTTAAGGCGCGGCGACGACGCAAAGAAACTCGAACGACTGGGGATTTCCATCCAACCGAAGGGAACGAAGCAATGTTTTCCGCAACCGTGCGCGTGCTTTGACGGGAAGAGTTGCACCATCTATCGAGATCGTCCGAATCGTTGCCGTAAGTTTGAATGCCATCTGTTCATTCGTGTCCGGCGAACGGAAATGCGGCCTGAAATCGCCCTGCGAATGGTTCGCAGGGCTCAGCGCGAGGCCGAGAACGTGCGCGTCATGCTGGTTGAACTCGGGCAAACGGACGAAAGCCTGTCGATGACCGAACGCTATGCCGATCTCATGGCGCAGCCCATCGACCTGTCGGCTGGAGAGGAGCGGACGGAGCGTCGTGCGGAACTGATGATGGCCGTGCAACAGTTGATGCATCTGCTGCAGACGGAGTTTCTGGCGGAATCCAAATAGGAAAATTCCAAGCCTCAAAATCCAAAGAAGCTCCAACTCTCAAGCTTCAATCACGACGGCAATTTCTTACCCGAACGCCGCTCCAAGCCGGAACGATGCAGTTGAAACGGCAGGAGCGCGGACTTCAGTCCGCAGAAGCGTCCACATTCCACAAACGTTCACGCGGTTCCCCATGTCGTCGTTACCCAACACCGTTCTGTGTTTCAGAACCACCCATCGATATCCACTTACACCGAATGGTAAATCCACGTTTCTGCGGAATGAATTCCGCGCTCCATCTGCATCGTTCCGGCAAAGATTGGAGCTTGTGGCTTTCCTGGAGTTTGAGTTTTGAAGCCTGGAGTTTTTGAAACTCACTTCGCCAAACCGGCACAGAACCGCTCGATTCTCTCCATGCCTTTTTCAATCTGTTCCATACTGGTGGCGTAGCTCAAGCGGAAATAATCGTCGGCGCCAAACGCGATTCCCGGTACGGCCGCGACGTTTTCCTGTTCCAGAAGTTTTTGACAGAACTCGGTGGACTTCATCCCGGTGCCCGAGATGTTCGGGAACAGATAGAATGCGCCCTTCGCGTTGCAGCAGGTGAGCCCCGGCGTTGCATTGAGTTTCCCGAAGGCATAAGCCCGCCGCTTGGCGAATTCGTCCAACCAGCCTTTCAGATGATCCATCGGCCCCTGAAGCGCCGCCACCCCGCCCTTCTGCGCAAACGAAGTCGGGTTGCTGGTGCTGTGACTTTGAATCGCCGCAACGGCCTTGGCGATGGGCTCGGGCGCCGCCATGAATCCCAGACGCCAGCCGGTCATACTCCACGCCTTCGCAAAGCCATGCACGATGATGGTGTGTTCCTTGTGCGCCGGTGACAGCGCGGCGACGCTTTGATGCACCGCTCCGTCGTAAAGCAGGTGTTCGTAGATTTCGTCGCTGAGGATGAGGACGCTTTTCTCGACACAGACGTCGCCAAGCGCCTTGATTTCCTCCGGCGTGTAAACGCTGCCGGTCGGATTGCTTGGCGAATTGAGAATGAACAGCCGCGTCCTGTCCGTGATGGATTCGCGAAGCTGGGCGGGAGTCACCTTGAATTCGGTTGTGTCGGTCGTCTCAATGATGACCGGAGTCGCCCCGGCGAGCTTGACCATCTCTGGATAGCTCAACCAGTAGGGCGAAGGGATGATGACCTCGTCGCCTTCCTGGCAGAGGGCCATCATGACGTTGTAGCAGGAATGTTTGCCACCGCACGAAACGATGATCTGGCTCGGCTTGTAATCGAGCCCGTTCTCCCGCTTGAACTTGTCGGCGATGGCCTGTCGGAGTTCGGGAATACCGGCGGCCGGCGTGTATTTGGTAAAACCCTGATCGAGGGCTGCCTTGGCGGCGTCCTTGATGAAATCCGGCGTGTCGAAGTCCGGCTGGCCCGTGCCAAAGCCCACGACGTCGATCCCCGCTTTTTTCATTTCCGCCGCCTTCGCGTCAATAGCCAACGTCAGCGAAGGTGACAGGACCGCGGCCCGATTTGAGATTCGATATTCCATGGTTGCGTTACGTCAACAAAACGGCGGCAAGATTTAGTCGGACAAGACCCGCGCGCAAGGGAAAATGGAAGATTTTCGGGGAAAGGATCACAATTGTTGTAGAAACTGCCACATGGCACCGACTGAAGCGGTTTCTGACTGAAGCGGTTTCTTGACTGTCCGGACTCTTTGTGGTATGGAGTCAGGTGTGTCCTCTGGAAAACTTCAACTCCTTCAATTGAAAATGAAAAAGCGTTTATGTGTTTGCCGTTTCTTGAGCGTGGCACTGTTTGCAGTTGCCTTCGGTCAGTTCGAAAACCTGGCGGTTGCCGCTGATGCCATTATCTATAGCGTGCTCAAGGGCCAAATCTACCAACAGGATAATCCGATCATGCCATGGTTGTTGCGACCCGATTCGACGTCAAACGATCAGGCGATGAAGGTGGACTTTTTTCTGGACATGACCGCGTCGAATTCCGTCACGAGCGCGTCGGTCCAGCTTCCCAACGGTACGAACATTGTCCTTTCCGCGAATTCCGATGGTGATTCGAGGGATTTTAATCGTTCGTTTGAGCACAAGCCGGAACTGGATGCGGAGTTTCCCAATGGCAACTACACGATGACAATTAACGGAACTACCGATGGCACAAAGAACATTGTCCTGAGCCTGACCGGAGACGCCTATCCGAACGTCCCGCGGATCAGCAACTGGGAGGCCACGCAGGATCTGAATCCGACGAACGCCTTCACGCTCACATGGGATTCATTTACGGGCGGGACAGTTTCGGATTTCGTTTATGTCATGATCGAGGAATCCGGCACCAATGGCAGCACGACGCGATTCGAGAGTTCCGACCCCGGGCAGGCCGGCTCCCTGAACGGCACCTCCAATTCCATCGTGATTCCCGGCGGGACATTGATGGAATCGAAATCGTACAGTCTCTCACTGGGTTTTTTCAAAATCGTGACTTTCGATACGACTTACGCGCAAGGCGTAGCGGCCTATTTCAAGGAAACCCGTTCGTCCATTCGGACGACGCTCGGCGCTGATGCCAACCCGCCGTCGTTGATGTTTTCGCAACCTTTTGCCGGGGCTTCCAACGTCAAAAATAATTCGATTATTTCGTTTGTGTTCAGTGAACTGATGGATACGAATGTCAACGTTGGTGCCGCCATTGCCTGGACGGGGTTAAATCCCGCGAGTTTCACCTATTCGTGGGGATCGGGTGGAAAGACTCTTTACTGCAACTACACGCCAGGCCTGCCACTGAACACGAACATTACGTGGACACTGAATCCGAACGGTGCTTCCGTCTTGTTGAAGGATTTGCGCGGTAACGCTTTGAATTTCACTTCGATGGGTAATTTTTCGACCTTATCGGCATCGAATCTGGGTCAGCCAGATGTCCAGCGAATCTCGCTCTTTAAGGCGGAGATCTACCAGCAGAAAGGGACGACGCCCGTTCCAAGTGAAGAATATGTTTTTGTCATGGAGGCGGAGTTGAACGGTTTTAGCACAGCAAGCTCCGTCTCGGTGACCGGACCGGGTGGGGGGCCGGTTGTGGTCGGGCCTGAGTCGAATTCGCACGGCGATTCAATCGATCTGGAAGCGGAATACGCGTTCAAGTCTGACCTGGACCAGTTTCTGCCCAATGGCAATTACACCATTACCTTCACCACGTTTCACGATGGGAACAAAACAGTGACACTCGACCTGAGTCCGGACAATTATCCCAATACGCCGACAATCCTGAATTTCTCGTCGCTTTCCAATGTGAATCCGAATGTCGATCTGGTGCTGAACTGGACCCCGATGACTAGTCCGGGTTCCGGGGATTTTATAGCAATCGAACTCAATAACAGTTTTGACCGTACGGTTTTTGAATCGCCCTTTCCCGGGGAAGTGGGTGTTCTACCTGGATCAGCAACCTCGATAACCATTCCGGCCGGAACGCTGCCGCCTGGACGAAAGATTGAGGCTGAGATTATTTTTGGAAAAGCCGACACGCTGGACACAACCGGTTATCCGGGCGTGTTCGCCGGTTCCGCGTTCCTCAAGGTGACCAGCTTTGAGGTGACGACGACCGGAACTCCCATCGCGCCTCAGTTGCATACGTTGGGGTTTGCGAATGGACAGTTTCAGTTACGACTGATCGGCGAACACAAGGTGCCTTACACATTGCAATCGCTTGACTCGCTCAACAACACGAACTGGATGAACATTTTTGTTGGGAACGCCGATGCGACTCTTACCAATGCGATGGGAACATTCGACTTCACGGATCAGAATTCGATGAATTACAACCGGCAGTATTATCGCGCGTTGGAGGGATTCATGTCTGGCGACTCCGGGGGCGGCGGCGGTGGGAATACACTGTGGAGCGTCGCCTTTTACCCCGGCCTTGATCTCACTCAGTGCAATGGCGGCAGTTCACTGGCGTTCAACACCCAGTCATTGGGAGTGAATGGCAATGGCAGTTTTAGCGAGACATGGTCGCCGGGGACACCACGGATCAACGTCACCGGGACACTGGTCGGGAACAGCCTTTCCGCCACCTTGAATTGCATCAGCGGCCAGCAATCCGGATCCATTGCCGCGACGGAGAACAACGGTTTCTTCACCGGAACTTACACGTTTGAAAACAATGGCGTGGCGATCATCGTTCCGCTGACTGACAAGATTTCCGTCCAGGGTCGGGTCATTGATGCGCAGACAAAAAACCCGATTCAGGGAGCTACAGTCACGACAACAATCGGAGGGAGTGTGACCACGGACGCGGGGGGATTCTTTTTTCTTCAAACCAACGAGCCGGTGAAGAACGGCGCCGCGTTTCCGTACGCCATCGACATTATGAAACAGGACACCCATTCCTCGGCAGGCGTTGGTGGGGTCGCCAATTGGGGAGATCACCCCACCGGCCAACTGTTTGAGATGACGAGTTTGTAATTCTTACGGCCACTGCCGGCTAATGACCGTATCGATCTCAGTCGCAAAACTGTAGCAGCCGACGTGATGAGTCTCTGATTTTCGCGAAGTTTGAGCCCCATTACTTCGGTTATCGGATTTCAAAATTGCCTCTGGCTCCCTCTGGTGCTTTCCGCGTTACACCGCCTGAGGTGCCAGCCTTTTGGTTCTTGGAATTAACCGGGGCGTCATTATTCTCCTGCGCATGAAATCCATCGTGCGCGCTTTCCTTCTGATTGCGTTGTTGTGTTTTGTCATCGAACCGGCTGTTGCGGCCCGTTCCTACGTGATCGGCATGATAGCCAAGTCGCAGGGAAATCCGTTTTTTGAGGCTTCGCGAGTCGGCGCGAACGACGCGGCTGCCGCACTCGGGAAGAAATACGGAATCAAGATCAAGATTGATTGGCGCACGCCGAACGAAGAGGACTCCCAGAAGCAGGCGGAGATCATCGAACAACTCCTGCTCAATGGAGCCGACGGAATCATCATCAGTTGCTCGGACGCCAACAAGCTGATCGACTCCATCAACAAGGCGGAAAGTTACGGTGTTCCGGTGGTGACTTTTTCGGGCGACGCGCCCCGGAGCAAACGAATGGTGGCCATTGGCATCGACGATTTTGAATGCGGTCGTCGGACCTTTGAGGAACTGGCCAAACTGCTGAAAGGCAAGGGCACGGTTGCCGCCATTGACGGCAATCCGAATGCCCAGAATCTTCAGCAACGGGCGGCAGGCTTTCGCGCTGAAGCGAAGAAATGGCCGGGTGTGAAACTGATCGATGTTTTTTATCACAAGGAAACACCGCAGGACGCAGTGGCGAAGATCGAGCAGGTCATGCAGGCGCATCCGGAGATCACCGGCTGGGGATTGTTGGGAGGCTGGCCGTTGTTCACGGACGATGCGCTCAAATGGAAGCCGGGCACCATCAAATGCGTATGTGTCGATGCATTGCCGCAGCAACTCGGTTACGTGCGCAGCGGTCATGTGCCGTTGTTGCTCTCGCAGGATGTGTATGGCTACGGCTACAAAAGCGTCGAGTACGTCATCAACAAGGCTCACCTCAAGAAGAAACC
>CALBIE010000889.1 GCA_937893495.1 uncultured Verrucomicrobiales bacterium
CCTTTTTGATACATCACACCCAAGTTGATTTGTGCTTCTGCATCACCTTGTTCTCATTCCACTGTGCGGAAAATCCCTGGGCATCTTTGAGCATCACACAATTCTGGACGCGCATTCCCGTCAACTTCTCTTTCGTGCCGTTGTGCAGTGACATCTCCATGTCAACACGATCTGCGCGGGGCACCACTTTGGAACCAAAACGAATTCCGTTCGGCAATTCTCGGGACATCGCAAACGAACCATCCGCCAGCCGATTCCATTCCAGTTTCGGCAGGTCAATCCCCTGCTTCGACCACACGGTCGGTACGTGCGTGTGTGCGAGATACGTCAGGCCAAGATTCGACCAGATGGCTTCGGGCACATCGACCACCACGTAACTCCGAGGATCCCAGGGCAGGAAAACGCTGACTTTCGTCTCGCGTTGTGGATTGATCGCGCCGTCGAGAAATCCGATCCGCGGATGACGGCCGCCGGGATACGGCAATACCTTGAGCGTCTTGCCGTCGCCTTGGGTCGCTTCGCCGTATCGCTGAATCCCGAACCGATGCAAGGCCGTTTGAATCTCGCTTGCCGCCAGCCCCGTGGCGATCTGGACCTCATCGAGCGAAAAGCCATGATGCCCGACCATGTTCTCCAGCCATTGGCGCAACTCCGTATCTCCGTTTGGCTTGCGGGCATTGGAAAGATCGACCTGCTCTCCGGCGAGGAGATCCGGGACGACGCGCGCCTCGGTCGAAAGCGTATAACGATTGCCCCGCTCAGTCTTGAAATCCGCTGTCACAAAATATCCCGTCCAGCCACTCGCCGGACGGTCGATCGAAATCGTCGCTTCAGTTTTCCCAGTGCCCTTGATGCGCTTGCACTTCCACTTCGCCGGACGAAAATCACGATTGCTGGACTGCGCCGTCCAAAGCTCCAGTCGTTGAATCGGTTTCGTGGAACTGATGGCGAGCGTTGCCTGCTCGTTTAGGCCTCCTTCAATCCGCCAGCGGAATTGGGGCAACGTCTCCCGGTCGGCAATCATCTGATAAAATGCCCCCAGAGTTTCAATCGCGTCCTTGCCGCCTCCGAGATCGTGCCCGGCATTGGGCATTTGGAAAATCAGTTTTGGTTCCGCCAGATCGCGAAAGTAGTGCCTCGTCGAATCGACGACCCAATACGGATCATTGGCACCGAGCATGATCAGTTTCGGCTGAGGGTACTGGCGACGATACGAATACGGATCCACCCAGGCACGGATTTGTTCCATTCGCGGATCTTCAGCCTTCCCTACGAGACCACGCTCGGTGTAGTCGCGAATCATTTCGCTCTGTTTTCCCCAGACCTTTTCGGACCAATCGGTCTGCACTTTCATATTGAGAACATCGAACACCATCGGGGCCATTGCCGCGACCCGCTGATCGACAGCGCCGGTGAGATAGGTAGTCCAACCGCGCTTTGACGCCCCGGTCAGGGTGAAACGCATCACGTCATGGCCGAGTTCCTTCCGCGCGAATTTCTGCACCGTATCCATGGCCCGAACCACCGTCTTCACCATCGGGAACAGGAGAGGCCAGGTTTCATCTCCCGTCTCGATGTATTGCGAAAACGTATAAGCAATCAACGCATCTTCTTTTTTGCCGTCGTAAAGCGGCTGTTTCGGAACGCCGTTGACGACCGCAGTGATCGCACCGGCCTGTTCGGCAAGTTTCGCAAAGATACCTGCGTAGCCGTCGATGTTCTTCTTGCCGCTGATCAACAAGAGCGCGGAATCAGGATTGCGAATCTTTTTTGGCACAATCAACAGCACCCGATGTAGCCAGAAATGCTCGCGCCACTTCTGGGAAGTCATGTCGATGCCAACGATGCGGGCGCCGGATTTGGAACGGGTCTCACTGACAGTCCAACGAAATTCCGCATCCGCGGCGCGCACGTAACGCACCAGGGCGTTACCGGGCTGCTGCCCCGGCACTTGACCCACTCCAGCCAGACCAAGAACCGACGCTGTATAAAGCGCGGCATCTGGACGAAAAATTCGGAAAATCAACATGGCCGGCAATCCTTTGGAATCAGCGGGACACGTCAAGCCGCAAACTTCCGCCATAAAATCCCGCTGTGGCAGAGTTCATGCTGATATATTCGGTCGTGAGCGAGAGCAACTTGAAGATTGGACGGACTCGAATCGAAGTACGGTGGCCAGGCAACCGGCACGGTGATGGGAGCGCATGGCTCCAACTGATTCGGCATCGTTCGCGCCGCCAATCCAAAAAACATGATTGCACAAACTCCAACCGTCCCGGAAATTCCCCCAGGTGAATATCGGGGTGGCTGAAACTTGTTTGGGGAATCAGGAGGGTTAATCTATCCGGATGCGTGAGGGGTCGCAAAAAACGGTTGTCTCTGGACCGCCAAAAGCGCCGGCTGGGCTTTTGGATCGGTTGCGCCAGTCATTGGAAAGTCGGCCCGGGCGCAGCAACAAAACCATCGCACGCTTTTTTCTTTCCAAAATGACGGATCTGCGGCCCGTCTCACATACCGGCCCGCCAGATTCGGATTCACTGCCCGCTAAAGAAGGTCCCTACGAGCTGGGGAAAATCATCGCCACCGGCGGCATGGGCGCCATTGTTTCGGCGCGCGACCAGAACATTCATCGATCCGTCGCGTTAAAGGTAATCCTGAACGGCGCGGACGCCAGTCCCGAGCATATTCAACGGCTCGTCACCGAGGCGCGCGTAACCGGCCAGTTGGAGCACCCTAATATCGTTCCGCTGCACGAACTGGGGGTAACGGACGACGGCGTTGTTTACTACACGATGCGGCTGGTTGAGGGAACGACTTTGGCAGAGGTGCTTGATAATATCCGAAAGCGCGATCGCGAAACGATCCGCAAGTACCCCCTGCCCGTGCTACTGACCATCTTTCAAAAGGTCTGCGATGCGGTGGCATTCGCGCATTCGCGAGGGGTGGTGCATCGAGATTTGAAACCGGAAAACGTCATGCTGGGCGAATTCGGCGAAGTGATGCTCATGGATTGGGGCCTGGCCAAAATTCTTGCCGACGACGAATTGGACGAACCTTCCAGCGCGACATTGGAAACGCTGTTTGGCGATGAGGACACTTTTCAAACCGTGGATGGCCAGGTCAAAGGCACGCCCCGCTTCATGGCCCCGGAACAGGCCGAGGGCAAATCGGCGTTGATTGACCGGCGAACGGATATCTATGCACTGGGCGCGATTCTCTACAACATCCTGACCCTGCACCCGCCGATTGCCGGCGACTCGATGGATGAAGTGCTCAGCAAGGTGGCCTCGGGCACGATCATGCCGCCAACCAGCTACAACGGTAGCAGCACGAGCCGCACACGAATTCAGCCGGCAGAAGCGGTCACGGAAAATATCATCCCTCCGATTCTCGAACATTGCCCGGATCGGCGCGTTCCGTCCGCGCTGTCCGCAGTCACCATGAAAACTCTGGCGCGCCGGCAAGAAGATCGCTATCAGACGGTGGCTGAGCTTCAGCGTGAAATCGAGGCCTACCAGCATGGCTTCGCGACCAGTGCCGAGCGCGCCAGCGCATTTACGCTGGTATGGCTACTGATCAAACGTCACCGCACTGAGTTTTCACTAATTGCGGCCGCCGTGGTCTCATTGATTACCGTCGTCGCGATTTTCACGTCACGCGTCACGCTTGCGCTCAACGAATTGAAACTGGCCGCGCCATCCTTTTTTGTGGAATCCAAAACGCTGGTCGATGAGATCAAGTTTGCCCGTGCGCTGGCCAAAATCAATTATGCGCTGTCGTTGACGCCCGAGGAACCACGCTTCCTCGCGTTGAAGGGAAACATCCATCAGTCAATGTTTCAGTTTCGCGAAGCGCTCAACGCTTATGCGAAGGCAAAGGAACTCGACCCGGTTATTCCCAACCTGGATAAAAACATCAAGCTGAGCCAAAAGTTGTTGAAGGAGAAATTGGAGCGGGGAAGTCTTTCGCAGGAAAGTCTGTTCGAGCTACGCGTGGCCATGCAGAAACAGACACGACGCGCGGAAACCATCGCCATCAACACTCGTATCAGCCGCGGGATGGACGAGGTTTACGACTCCTGGCAGGCGCTGGTCAACAAGGCGGGCATGCGCGGCAAGCTCACCCGCGCCCGAGGTGGAATGCTCGAACTGGAGATTCGTAACAAGGAAGCCAACGACCTTTCGCCACTCAGTGGAATGCCCCTCACCCGCCTCAACGCAAGCGACACGCTGGTGGATGACCTCGCCCCCATTGAACTGACACCGTTGACCTCTTTGCAATTGGCAAACACGAAAGTCGTCAGCCTGACCGCCGTGCGGCGAATGCCGCTGCGGACACTCGACATCGCCGGCACTTCAATTCAAGAGATCAGTTCCCTGAGTGGCCTGCCACTGAATGATTTGAATCTCGCCCGGACAAGAATCACGGATTTGAAATCATTGCGGAGATTGCCCTTGAAGTTTCTGCGACTGGATGGTTGCACCAATCTCACCCGACTGACGGAGTTACTGGAATGTCCGACTCTGGAAAACCTCATCGTACCGGAAAAACTTCAGGACGCCGTTCGCCTGCTGCAATTGCCCAACCTCAAACGCATCGGCACAAACTGGCCAACCGGTGGATGGGGAGCGGTTCCGACCAAGGAGGAATTCAGTTCCCGCAGCGCGACTGATGGTCCCACTCAATGAGCGTCCGGGGCGGCTGATTCGGAGACCTCCTCATCCGGCAAGCGACACAATTTCAAGATATCGACAGTGGGCCCGTCGAGACTGACCACCGTCAATTGAAATCGATTCAGCATGATGAAATCTCCGACTTTTGGAAAGCCCCCCAACCGATGCGTCACGAGGCCACTCGTGGTCGAAACGTCTTCCTCCGCCACTTCGAAATCAATCATCTCCTCCAATTCGTGAACGGGAAACGCGCCGTCAATTTCCCATTCACTTTCGTGAATCTGGGTTACCAGGGGGCTTTCCTGATCGAACTCGTCCTGTATCTGACCGACCAATTCTTCAAGCACATTCTCCAGAGTCACCAATCCTTCGGTGCCGCCGAACTCATCCACCACAATCGCCATGTGATGTTTTCGCTCGATGAACAATTCGAGAAGTTTCTCAAGACGCACGGAAGCCGGCACAAAAATGAGTTTGCGCGCCGCCGGAGCCAGCCCGCCACCAGTCTTAATCCGCGTGCGCCGTGCGAGCATATCCTTGATATGAACGACGCCGATGGTCCGATTGATGTCACCCTCGACACAGAGCGGATAGCGCGAGAACCGGTTTTTCAAGACTATATCCAGACATTGCTCGATGGAGTCAGCGGTGTTCAGCACTTTAATTTCCTGCCGCGGTCGCATGACTTCGCGCGCGACCCGGTCACGCAGATCAAGGGCATTCAGCACCAGTTCCCGCCCGAGATCGCGCCCTTCGGTGGGAGCGTGCGAGCCCTCAATCAGCAGTCGAATTTCCTCCTCGGAATGACTCGTCTCGTGTTCAGACGTCAGTTCGATGCCCAATTTGCGAAGCAACCAGAGTGAGCTTTGATTCAATACCCAGATAAACGGAAACGCCGCCAGATAGAACCAATGCAATGGATAGGACACCAACAGCGACATTGGCAGCGGCTTCTTGATGGCAAATGATTTGGGCGCCTGCTCGCCAACGACAATATGCAGAAACGTGATAACCGTAAATCCAACCGCAAAAGACACGGTTGAACGGACAGTCGTCGAGGTCACCTCCAGCCATTCGAAAAGCGGGTGCAGCAGTTCCTCAAAGATGGGTTCACCTATCCAGCCCAGGCCAAGACTCGCCAATGTGATTCCCAATTGCGCCGCACTCAGGTAGGCGTCAATGTGGCCAATGATGTGTTTCGCTTTCAGGGCCCGACGATTTCCGGCGCTAATCAAGGACGTCAATTGTGTTCCGCGAAGCTTTACCAGCGCGAATTCGGCCGCCACAAAAAAACCATTCAGAAAAACCAGCACCCCAACGGCCAGAATCTTCAATCCGATCGCCATGACATGCTCAAGGGTCACAGACGAACCTCCCCGAATATAACCTTCAGTATGTCCTCCAGGCAGATAATCCCCGTTTCCTTTTTATCGCGCCCGAGGACGATCGCCATCCGGTGGCCACTCTTCTGCAACAACTGAAGCGCATCCTCCAGTCGCTTGTCCTCATCCATGTACAAAGCCGGTTTCATATACGCCTCGGCCAGTTGCGCCGGATCAATCTCCGCCTCGAACAAGAGGCGCTTGAGGCTGATCAATCCGGACACTCGCCGTTTTCCGTTTTCAACCTCCCAAACCGGCATCCGCGTGAAATGACTCTTGCGGGCGAATGCCAGAACGTCATGCATCGGTGTTTTCTCATCGACCGAGATCACCTCGGACATGGGAATAAATCGAGAACGCACGGTCAGTTTCTGCAGGTCCATCACGCGGTTGATCATCGTCCGCTCCTCGGTGGTAAACTGCTTGCCGGATTCCTGCATCAACCAGCGGAGTTCCTCGCGCGTGCCGAAGAGTTTACCGGTGAACACTCGACCGCCACTGAATCGCAGACAGCCGCGGGCTACGATTTCAACCAGTCCGACGATGGGTTTAAGCACAGCGTCCACGATGCGAAACGGCGTAATCAGATAGAGACACATCCGGTTCGGATAGAGTCCGAACAAGGTCTTCGGAACAAGTTCACCCAGAAGATAGAACCCGAGCGCCACTATGAGTCCGCCGATGGCGAACGCCAGTGACTGCCCGACAAACAGCTGATTGAGCCCATAGAAAATGATCACCGCTGCCGTGAAATTGGCGAGCGTGTTGCCGACCAGAATCGTCCAGAGGAACGGTTCGGGTTCAGCAAGAAAACGATGCAGTAACCGCGCGCGCTTGTTGCCCGCGCGCATGCGCTGACGTAATCGCAGGCGATTAAGAGAAAGCACGCCGGTCTCCATCCCCGACAGCAGGAATGACATCGCCAGACAGACGCAGGTGACACCCGTCAACAGGCTCCAGTGCAAGGTCATGACGCTTTCACGACCTCCTTTCCACGTCGGATTTCCAGTTCCAGGACGCGCCGATCGGTCGTCGAAGTCGCCGTGAGCGTCAGGCCGCTGAAATAAACCGACTCACCGGTCCGGGGAACGATTTCCATCACGGCAACCATCAACCCGCCCATCGTGTCCACCTCGTCATGCTCGGGCAGTGACGGGTATTCCCGGCGAAAATCCTCCAGCAACATCGTGCCGTTGACTCGCCATTGATGCTTGCCCAACCGCTCCATCACGAACCCCGTTTCTTCGCCCTCCCCGCGAATGTCTCCGATCATTTCCTCGAGAATGTCCTGCACTGTCACGACGCCCGCCGTGCCGCCGTACTCGTCCAACACAATAGCCATCCCGCGTCGTTGCTGCTGCAGGCTTTTGAACAGCACAAGCAGGTTCATGCTTTCCGGCACGAAGGAAGGGAATTCGATCGCATCGGCAAAATCACCGTCCGGATTCAGCAATAACTCGCGGGTGTTGAGCATGCCGACAATCGTATCGAGATTGCCGTCACACATTGGCAAACGAGTGTGCCTTGCGGCGCGGGCGGCCTTCAACATTTCCTCGATCGCGAGATCGTAGGGGATATACGCCATCTGGGAACGCGGACGCATCACGTCGCCGGCCGTTTGCAGGTCCAGCTTGATGATTTCAAGAATAATCTCCTTCTCCGACTGCTTCAATGCGCCCTG
>CALBIE010000890.1 GCA_937893495.1 uncultured Verrucomicrobiales bacterium
ATCCTACACCCTTATTCAGTTATGTATATCTATTTAACGCCCAGCACACTAGAGGATCCACAGATATCCACCAGTCTGGAGACTGCCAAATCAGTCGTGCCAAGACAATTACTACAACCAGATTCACCAAGGGCCCCCCAGATACCATTAGAATCATTCTCCACCGCAAGGGTCGACCTCGGTGCGGTGCAATCTGCACAAGGCCATTGATGGGAAATGTTCTTAAAACCCAACGAATCTTGAAAAAACGAATTTCCCAAACCGGCAATCCACATCCTATCATGACGCTACATGGATTTAGGTGGCAAATCTTTGCGACGATCAAGTGCCCGATTTCGTGAAGAATAACCGTCCCTGTCCAGCATGCACATAATCCGGCCGGAAAAGTCGCATACCAAGAGGCATTGACGTTCCCGCGTCTACTACAGTAGACAGCAAACGAAACAAAACCGGCAACGGCCAGTAGCCAGAAAAAGGCGCGCTTTCCAAACTCAACCGGGCCCAGGCTGTTCATGATAGGCAGCGATCCGACGGAATCATTTTCCGCGTTACTCGACACGACTCTAACTAAATCGGCTAGGTTTAAACAGGAGAACTGCCCCACCATTCTTGCGGTCCCAATCATACCGATTTGAAATCAACTGTAATCACGGTTCACAAAAAATCGAGCTCGTTCAATTGAACTTTGACGGATCGTAGTATTCTTTCTGTGCCGGTCGGAAGAGTTCCAAAAAAAGGCGGGCCGATTGGCCCGCCTTTCGAATCCGTGTTTATCCGCGTAATCCGCGGTAAACTTATCGCGAGTTCAAGCCACCCGCATACGACCACCATAGACGGCGTTACGGCCGAGTTCCTGCTCGATGCGCAGCAACTGATTGTACTTGGCCAGACGGTCGCTGCGGCTGAGCGAACCGGTCTTGATCTGGCCGCAATTCGTGGCCACCGCAATATCGGCAATGGTCGAGTCCTCCGTCTCGCCGGAACGATGTGACAACACGCTCGTGTAGCCGTGTCGCGTCGCGAGTTCGACCGCATCGAGCGTCTCGGTCAGCGATCCAATCTGGTTCACCTTCACGAGAATCGAGTTGGCGGTGCCGGTGTCGATGCCTCGCTGCAGGAATTTCACGTTGGTTACAAAGAGATCGTCACCGACGAGTTGAATCTTGTCGCCGAGTTTGTCGGTCAACAGTTTCCAACTCTTCCAATCGTTTTCAGCACAGCCGTCCTCGATGGAGATAATCGGAAATTTCTTGCAGAGGTTGACGTAGAAATCGACCAGCTGAGCGCCGGTCAGCTTTTCGCCCGAGCTCTTCTTGAACACGTAGTTACCGTTGCCGGTGTAGAATTCCGAACTGGCGACATCGAGCGCGAGATTGATTTGTTTGCCCGGCTTGTAACCGGCGTTCTTCGTCGCCTTCAAAATGCATTCCAGCGCGTCTTCGGCGCTTTCCAGCTTGGGAGCAAATCCGCCCTCGTCGCCGACAGCCGTGGAGAAGTTTCGTCCCTTGAGCACGGCTTTCAGGGAATGAAAGATTTCCGTGATCGCCCGCAGTCCTTCGCTGAAAGACTTGAAGCCCGTCGGCATGATCATGAATTCCTGAAAATCAATCGGCGCATCCGAATGTGCGCCGCCATTGATGACGTTGGCCATCGGGACGGGCAAAACCTTGGCGTTGGGTCCACCGAGATATTGATAGAGCGGAAGACCGAGTTCGGCCGCCGCGGCCTTGGCGTTCGCCAGCGACACCGCAAGGATGGCATTGGCACCGAGTTTCGCCTTGGTTTCCGTGCCGTCGAGTTCGAGCATGACGTTGTCCACCGTCAACTGGTCCACGGAATCCAGTCCCACGAGAACCGGGGCAATTTTCTCAAGGACGTTCTTCACGGCCTTGGTGACGCCCTTGCCGAGGTAACGTTTCTTGTTTCCGTCCCGCAGTTCGAGGGCTTCGTTCTCACCGGTGCTGGCTCCGGAGGGAACCGCCGCTCGGCCAACAATGCCGCTTTCCAGAATCACATCGACTTCAACGGTCGGATTTCCGCGAGAATCAAGGACCTCGCGCGCTTCAATATCAGCAATCGTACTCATTTCAATTTCAAGGGATAAGTTCAGTTCTGCTCCTCGGCCGGTCGGCCGCGAAGAAACGAGAGCGCATCATAGGGGCGAAGTCCCGCGAGTCAAGAACCGGACGAATCCATTCCAGATTCGAGCAGGTAATCAGTCCACAGTTCGGACGGATGGCATCCGGCATGCGAAGTCCGTGCACTGTGTTCTGTGCACTCGTTTTTGGCATTCCTGGTGCCGGCTACCAGACCATGCGTCCACGCAGGCTGGACGCCTGTGCCACGGATCCCACGATTTCAATTTGCGGGCGCGCGGACGAAACTCTACTGTTTGAGCCACGCGGATGAAAACGATTTCAATTGGCACTTCAGACCTTAAATCTTCCCGCCTCGCCTACGGATGCTGGCGAATTGCGGAGACTGAGGAATTGGGCAAGACCATAGGACGCAACGCGATTATAGCGGCCTATGAAGCGGGGTACACCTTGTTTGACCACGCGGACATCTATTGCGGCGGCCGAGCGGAAACGGCATTCGGCAACGTGCTGCGCGAAGTCCGGGAGATTCGTGATAAGATTATCATCGCCACCAAGTGCGGCATTCGTGGGGCGGATAACCCGAATCCCGGCGATCCAGTTCGATATGATTTCTCGTCGGACTACATCATCCAATCATGTGAGGGATCGCTCCAGCGGCTGGGTATCGAGACCATCGACCTTTACCAACTCCATCGCCCTGACTGGCTGATGAATCCAGAAGAAGTTGCCGGTGCATTCGAACAACTCAAACAACAGGGCAAGGTGAGCGAGTTTGGTGTCAGCAACTTTTCACCCTCACAGGTCACGATGCTTCAGTCCGCCTGCCCGATGAAATTGCAAGTCAATCAAGTGGAAATAAGTCTGGCCTGTCTGGAGCGGTTCACCGACGGCACGCTCGACCAGTGTGTCGCGGAAAAGACGTCGCCGCTCGCGTGGAGTCCATTGGCCGGCGGTCTATTGGCTGAGGGCGCGCGCAGTCTCCTGCCATGGCAACAGGACTACCGCTCCGAGACAATTCTCAAACAAACCGGCAAGCTCGCGACAAAGCACGGAACCACGCGTGGCAACATCGCGCTGGCGTGGTTGTTGAAACATCCATCAAATATTATCCCTTTGGTTGGCAGCACCAAACCGGAAAAGATTCAACAGGCCACCCAGGCCGATTCATTCGAACTGACGCGGGAAGAGTGGTACTCGCTGCTGCAAGCGGCAGGCGTGAAGCTTCGTTAAAACTTAAGAATCAACTGCGGATGGACGCTGATGAACGCAGATGGGGTCGGGGAGCACAGCCGGCCCGGCTGTCCATTCCGGCGGCTCGCCGGAATGATCCTGGTGGGTTGCAGGCTATAGGCTTTTCCGGGTACTTACAAAAATCCGACCACTCAACACTATTTGGCGGGCCGCATGCGCTCCCCTTTTTATGCGCGGTCGTCTGCGGTTAGATTATTACCTCTGCTGAATTGATTTTACAAATGGAGACACCAGCTCAACTTGGCTATCGCATGCCCGCCGAATGGAAGCCGCACGCCGGAACCTGGCTGACCTGGCCATGGCGCGACGGTTGCAGTTACCCCGACAATTACGACGCGATGGTGCCGGCGTACGCGAAACTGATACGTGTCATCGCTGAACACGAACGAGTGAATATCAATGTCTGGGACGCGGAAATGGAAGCGTGGGTACGCACGTTACTGACGAAGGAGCAAACGCCGACAACCAATGTCGCCTTTCATCACAATCCATCGTGTGAGCCCTGGTGCCGCGACCATGGACCCATTTTTCTTATCCGCGATCAGGCGGGCCGGCACGAGCGTGCCATCGTCGACTGGGGTTACAATGCCTGGGGAGGCAAGTATCCGCCATGGGAACTCGATGACAACGTCCCCACCCGAATCGCGGAAGCGGCCGGCCTGCCATTGTTTCTGCCGAAAATGATTCTCGAAGGCGGTTCCATCGAGGTCAATGGCAACGGCACGGTGCTCACGACCGAGTCGTGCCTGCTCAATCCGAATCGCAATCCGTCGTTGAATCGCGAGAAGATTGAGCTTCATTTGCGCGATTTCCTGGGCGTCTCAAACATCTTGTGGCTTGGCGAGGGCATCGCCGGCGATGACACGGATGGTCACATCGATGACATGACGCGATTCGTCAACACGACCACGCTTATCACCGCCATCGAGGAAGATCCGTCCGACGATAACCACGAACCGTTGCGCGACAACCTCAACCGGCTGCGAGCCATGCGCGATGAATGCGGCAATCCGTTCCGCCTCGTTACGCTCCCAATGCCCGCGCGCCGGTTGAAATGGAAGGGAAACCGATTGCCCGCGAGCTACGCCAATTTCTATATTGCCAACGGCGTCGTAGTGATGCCGACCTTTGCGGACGCGAATGATCGCCGAGCGCTCGAAACATTACAGAAACTATTCCCCGATCGACGGGTGGTTGGCATCGACGCGAGAGAGATTATCGTCGGTCTTGGTTCGTTTCATTGCCTGACGCAACAGGAACCGGCCTGACATGCGAGCCTTCATCGCGATTGAAATTGGAGAGACCGCACGCGAGGCATTGACTGAATTTCAATCTCGTCTTCAAGCCGTAACTGGCGAAAGCAAATCGGTGAAATGGACGCAACCGGCACAGTTTCATCTGACTCTGTATTTTCTCGGCGATGTTGACGCCGGTGACTTGAACGAAATCGAAATTGTTCTGAACGAAGCAACGAAGGACATGCCCCCGTTAAGATTATCACTGATTGAATCCGGTTGTTTTCCTTCCCCAAAACGCCCGAGCATCTGGTGGACCGGCGTTGGCGGAGATTCAGCCCAATTGGAGAAACTCCAGTGCGAAGTGCAAACCCGCGTCGAACGATTTGGAAAGAATCATGAAAAGCGTCCCTTCCATCCCCACCTCACCATTGCCCGCATCCGAGTGCCAAAGACCACCCTGCATGCTGCATGGAACAACGTGACTTCGACGCATCCCTTGCCCCTCGCGTCGTGGAGGGTTGATGCAATTATACTGCTCGAAAGCAGGTTGAGTTCATCCGGAGCCGAATACGTGGAACGACTTCGCGTGCCGCTCCGGGGAGGCTGATTGGCGAAAAACCCAGACTCCATTTACCAACCGACACTTCGATTCCGTCAGCCAACTCTCAAAGATCGCTTGTTTGTCAATGACAACATTATGTTGCATATGCAACATAATGTTGTCATTGAAGGAAGGACTGTCAGGGTAAGAATTGCTGCCATTCTTCTTCATTGAATCCGACCACTCCGCTGCATCCCGAGATCACAAAGGGGCGCTTGACCAGATTGCCATTTGCAGCCAGTAGATTGATGGCCTCGTTGGAAGACAGATGAGGAAGTTTTTCACTCAATTTGAGTTGTTTGTAGTCAACACCGGAAGTGCTAAAGAGGCGGCGAATGTTACCATCGTAAACCGCAAGCATCTTGATTATCTCAGTTTTGGCAGGCGGCGTTTCTCGAATTGGAATGGGCTGATAGGCGATTCCATTTGCGTCCAAAAATTTCTTCGCCTTGCGACAAGTGTCGCAGCCTTTGTATTCATAAAACTTCAGCTTCGCCATGGGAGTGAATTTCGAGCTCCACACTGATAATTCCAAGCTTCAAAAGACCTTCCCGCCGGGCGGAAGGAAAGTGTTAAAGCAAAAGGCACTCGTTCAAACTCGAAGGATTCATCGGCCGAGTCCGCCGGTCCAGAGGCCAGCGATCAACTTGCAAATCCGGATCAACCAAAGATCCTGCGGGCGAACTCAATGTCGGCGGATATCTGTTCTTTGAGCTCGTCCAATCCGGAAAACTTTCGCTCGACCCTTATTTTATCGACGAAGGTGAGTTCCAATTCGTGCCCGTAAAGATCCCCATCAAAATCCAGTAAATGGGTCTCGACCCGAACAGTTGGCTCTGGTCGATTCAGAGTCGGGCGCACACCAATGTTCAGGACAGCGCGATGTTCATGCCCATCTACAGAAACATGCACGGCATAGACACCCGAAGGCGGAAGGACGAGTCCTGAAACGTCGAGGTTTGCGGTCGGCACACCGAGTTGCCGACCGATTTGGTCACCCTTTTGAACGCTGCCGCTCAACGTATAGGCCCGCCCGAGCATTTGACTGGCGGCATCCAGATCGCCTTGCTGCACGGCAGCGCGAATCCGAGTGCTGCTCACCGATTCGCCGTCGAGTGAAACCGCAGACAGTCCGTGAACCTTGAATCCCAGTTGCGCTCCCATGTCCTTCAGCAGCGCAACATTGCCAGTCCGACGATAACCGAAAGAAAACTCGCTACCGACACAGAGGCTTTGCAGGCGACCAAAGTCCTTCGCGAGCGTCGTCACAAATTCGCGACCCGGAATCCGACTGAACGACTTGTCAAAATGAATCAGCCAGATGTTCTTCAATCCGTAAGAAGCCACTGTAGCCATTTTCTTCTTCACTGAATAAATCATCGGCGGTTCCCGGTCCGGTGCCACGACAGCACTCGGATGCTGATCGAATGTCACGGCGACTGGAATACCTTCACATTGGCGCGCATCCTCGAGCGTTTGTCGCAGCACCTGTTGATGCCCTAGATGTACTCCGTCGAAAACACCGATGGCTACGCAAACGCGTCGATCCGCAGCGTTCAGATCGGAAGGTGCGCTAAAAACGTTCACGATCTGCTCTCCAGGTTTCCATTCGACACATGTTGTCCCGCTCGAATAAACCGAACAGCCAGCGGACCAAGGAGAAGAATCCCCATGGTGTTGGCAAGCCAATCAACCAGATCGAAAGTTCTGGATGAAATCCAGATTTGTGACGCCTCCTCAAGCGTCGCGACCCAGAACACGAGTAGCGACCCCCATAAAAACTGCCAACCGTAAACCCTAATTCGGCGGCACTGAAAGCAGACATTAAGTGTAAATGCCATCCCACCCAGAAGTATGAAATGCGCCAGTTTATCCCCTCCGGGAATGCGGTTCACCATTTGGAAGACGATGCCTCCGTGCGACGCGTCGGCGGCGTAAATAATGGCGGTAGGAACTCCCGCATAAGCCAGTGTCAGAGAGATTCGCCACATTGAAGCTTTTCAAAATCAAACGAGTTTCAAAATGGGAATAATGCGAGACTGTAATTCCGTCGGCGTCAATTTGAGGAGGTCGTCCAACTGAAACGCCTGCGTCACATTAAACCGGCCGGATTCAGTCCGGCGCAAGGTCTTCAAGTAGGCACCACAGCCGATTTGCTGCCCCATTTCGTGAGCGATTGATCGCACATAAGTGCCTTTTGTGCAGGCCAATCGAAACGTTGCTTCAGAGTCTTCGTACTGACTGATTTTGAAACTATAAACGTGAATCAACTTCGGTTCGCGCGCCACTTCAACGCCCTTCCTGGCAAGTTTGTAAAGCGGCACTCCGTCCTTCTTCACCGCCGAAACCATCGGCGGTATCTGCATCTGATCACCAACATAGCCGGTGGCCAGTTCGTTAAGTTTTTCCAGAGTCAACTCGGGCACGGGATGAGTTTCGGTAATTTCGCCCTCCGCGTCATAGCTGTCGGTGCTTTGTCCGAAACGAATGGTGCCTTCATAGACTTTGTCGTCGGACATCAGACGTTCAGATAATTTCGTGGCTTTGCCCAGCACCAGGATCAACATTCCCGTCGCGTTCGGATCAAGCGTGCCGCAATGACCAACCTTCTTGATTCCAAAGTGGCGGCGAATCTTTGCGACAATATCATGCGACGTCGGGCCAACGGGCTTGTCAACCAACAGGGCTCCGTCAAAAGGGGTAAAGGGCTGCATTAATCAGGTAATCAAACTAAAATTATTTACTGCCGTCAGCTTCGTCTGGCTTGGGCCTGGCCACGGCATCAAGGGCGTTGCGAATGGCTCGAAGCACTTTGCGCTGCACGGAGATGGGCTTTCCTTCTATACGCGCACCCGCCGCTGCCTGGTGCCCGCCGCCTCCGAACAGACCGGCGATCTTGCTGACATTCACCCGACGACTCTTTGACCGCAGACTCATGCGAATGACGCCGGGTTCGGTCTCTTCGAGCACACACGCCACCACGACCGGCTCAATATCCCGCAAATGATCGATCAGACCTTCTGTCTCCGCCTGATCGGCGCCCGTTCGCTTGAAATCCTCCTTTTTCAACCAGAAGTAGGCGATCTCGTTGTTATGGGTGAGTTTGAAGCGATTGAAAAGTTCACGCAGCAGCCGGACACGAGAAAGTGGAAAGGATTGATAAACCTGTTGGCAGATTTTACCGAGGTTGGCACCCAACTCGACCAGTTCCGCGGCAGTCTGATAGGTTTCCGGCCGAGTCGTCGGATACATGAACGACCCGGTATCAGTCGAAATCGCAGTGTAAAGGCAATCCGCGATATGGGAGGAAATCGGCCAGCCCGCAGTCTTCAGAAGTTCGAAAATCAACTCTCCTGTCGATGGTTTCCGCGCGGACACCCAGTCGATGTTTCCGTAGCGCGTGTTGCTGCTGTGATGATCGATGTTGATGAGCATTTTGCGATCGGCGACACATTCGCCAACTGTGCCCAGTCGCTCGTAACTCGCACAATCGATCGCCACCACCACATCGAACTGCTGCCCCGGTTCGGGTTTCTGCATGATGGACTGCGGCACCATGAAGCGCAGTTTCGGAGGCACATCGTCCTGATTCCAGCAAACCACTTTTTTGCCCAATGCCTTGAGGGCCAACGCCAATCCTACCTGCGAACCGACACAGTCGCCATCCGGCCGCATGTGGCCAACCACGCAGATGCGATCAGCAGCCTTCAGCTCATCGATGATGCGCGTCACGATACTGATTTGTGCGGTGCTCATTGAGGAGGCGTGTTCTTTTCAATTTCGCCCAGAATATCCAGGACGCGGTTACCGCGCTCGACGGACTCATCGATGCAGAACCGCAGGATCGGGGTATGCTTCAGGACGACACTACGCCCCAGTTCGTGCTGGAGTTTTTTTCGGTCGTTCTGGAGCCGTTTGATTGCGCTCTTCTTTTGATCGGCGTTACCGACCACGCCGATAAAGACGGTGGCAAGCTGCAAATCACGCGAAATATCAAGATCGCTTACCGTGACAAGGCCAAGGTCGCCAGGCGGGTAATCGCGGCGAATAATCTCGCCAAGTGCGCGCTTCAGCAATTCGCGCACGCGTTGAACGCGGATACGGGACATGGGGGAAATATCAGAGGCTCTGCTTTACGTATTCAATGGCGTAGCACTCAATCGTGTCGCCTTCTTCGAAATCGTCAAATCCGTCAACGCGAATACCGCACTCGACTCCGGATTTAACCTCGTTGACTTCGTCCTGAAAGCGGCGAAGCGACTGCGTGATGCCTTCGTAAAGGAGTTCGTCGCGACGTTTGACTCGTACCTTACCTCGGCTGATCCGGCCACTGCGCACGAAACAACCCGCCACGTTGCCACCCTTGGAAAGGCCAAATATCTGACGAACCTCGGCAACACCCGTAGTGACCTCGCGCTCGACCGGCGGCAGCAATCCCGACAACGCATCCTTCACCTGATCAATCAATTCGTAGATGATGGCATAAAGCTTGATCTCGACGCCTTCACGCTTGGCGATCGCAGCAACACCGGTGTCAATTCGCGTGTGAAAGCCGAGGATAATGGCACTGGATGCTGAACACAGAAGCACGTCGGACTCGGTAATCGTACCGACTGCATTGTGAATGACTTCCAGATTGACCTGTTTCGATTCGATTTTCTTGAGCGCATCAACGATCGCTTCCACGGAAC
>CALBIE010000891.1 GCA_937893495.1 uncultured Verrucomicrobiales bacterium
TGCGCTAAGCCAAACAAATAGTCGATGCTTGGAGAGGGCTGCTGTACTCAAAAACCTTTGTAATGGTGCCAAGGCTGCAAGCATTCCCGGACGTGCTTCAACATGCCTCCACCAATTGCGCCGATACGCGTCGCGCTTGTTTTTTGCTCGCAATGGCTTGACCAGTTCGCGCACCCGTTGAAATGGAATGTCGTAGCCGGCTGCTGTGGCTTCGTCTCGCTCGATCCCGAAGTCCACAATCCACATGCCCCGGTCACGGCGAGTGATATCGAGGCCGTTCGCCCACGGGACAAGGACGTCTGAGTTTGGTCGCCCGTTGGGATTTGGTTCATGGAGCATCGCCACCGCTTCCGACTCCGGCAGGTCGAATGCCCCTCCTTTGGTGTCCCCCATAAACACCAGCCCGCGATTATCGGGCAATGGTTGAGCGGCCGTGATGTCCGCAGTCGCCGTCAGATTCGCATTGATGTTGGCGCAAGGCCGGTCGTCAAGCCGGCGGTCGGTTTCGCTGCCATCGTCGAACCCCACCATGCTAACATGAACGTTGGCCCCGGCGAGAATCCACGGGCGGTCGCTTTCCGCGAAAAATATTTCTCCGGAATCTTTGATGCGCTGGAGAGATTCGCGATTGGCGCCACCGCGGATTCCCTGAGTTGCGAGCAGGCCTGCGCGGCGGCATTGCCCTTTGGTGATAAGCTCGCGGGTTTTCTCGAACCAGTAGCAGCACAAATCTGCCTCGAGCCGAACCCGTTTGCCGTAGCATTCGAACAATGCGTCAACATATGCGTCTCCGAGTTCCCGCCTTAGAAGTTTCCCGCCCAAGAATGGAGGATTTCCGACGATGATGTCGCACTGAGGCCATTCCCGTTCGAGATAGACTTTGAAGAGTTCGTCCTGTCCGTCGTGCTCCTCGGCGCGGGCGGCCTTCAGGTTCTTCGGCTGCTTCTTGAACGTCTCGTGCAACAGAGCGTCCTTGTTCTCGAAGCCCTTCAAGACTCGGAGAACCGGAGTTCGATCGTTGTCAAATCCGTTCTCTCGCCGCCATTGCAAATAACCGATTTGCACGGAGACCTGGGCAAGTTCGTAGGCGTAGGGATTGATTTCGATGGCCTTCAGTTGGTGAACGTCGACGCGGGGCTGAATTTGAAAACCCAGTTGTGCGGCAAAGGAGATGAGTTCCTTTTCGAGGTCGAGCAACAAACGCAAAGCCACATAAAGAAAGTTGCCGCTGCCGCAGGCTGGGTCGAGTACGGTGATGGTCGTCAATCGTTTCTGTAGCACTGCGAGTTTGTCTCGGTCCTTCTTCGTGCCCTTCTGTTTGGTGAAGGCGTCGGCGAGTTCGCCCTTCAGCATTTGCAAATCTCGACGCAGGGGTACCATCAGCACGGGTTCGACCAGCGTCTTGATATCCGTCTCGCTCGTGTAGTGTGCGCCAAGCTGGGAGCGTTGCTCCGGTTCAAGTGCACGCTCAAACAGTGTGCCCATGATGCTGGGCTCGATGAATTGCCAGTCCGCCTCAGCCGCATCCGCGAGAATGCGAATTTCTTCCTCGTTCAACTCGAACACGGTCGATTCTTCGAACAGGTGTCCGTTGAAGTGGCGAATCCTGTGGTGTCCAAACGTGCCGCCCTTCGCCATCACGGAAAAAAGCCGTTCAAGCACTTCGGCAAAATGTTTCGGGTCTTCCACTGCGGCCCGGGCGGCATCAGTGAAGAGCTTGGCGGGAAGCAAACCGGTATCCTCCGCGAAGAAGCAGAACACCAGTCGATTCAGAAACCGGGCGATGCGAAGATTTTTGCGGAGGGCGAAGTTGGTCTGCTTCCGGGTCTTGGCGTCCGTGAGTTCCACGCTTTCGCGCTTCTGCAGGGAGCGGGCGACTTCGGCGATTTGTCCGGCGAGCTTTTCCGTGACCTGAGCGGTGGTCTTCAGCGGCTTGAGGTAGTCCGGGTCCTGGAACATCGCCCGCAGGACGGCAAGGCTTTCCTTGGCGGTGATTTGGTCGTTGGTGAACTCGTGGACTTCCTGAACGGTGCCGTTGAAGTTGGTGCGAACGACGAAGCGGTCGAAGTCGCACACCATCAGCAGCGGCGGATTCAACAGCGCTTCGCGATAACGGAGCAACTGCTTGTAGGCTTCGTTCAGATTCTTCTTTTTGCCCTTGTACTCGATGGCGAAGCACCCCTTCTTCCAGACGTCGGCAAAGCCACGTTCGGAAGGCTCGACCTCTTCGCCGCTGTCCGTGAGGTCGAACAATTCGGCGTCCTTGACCACGCGTTTTTGAAAGCAGAAGGATTCGCTGCCGGTGGGGTCGGCTTCGACTGGCGTTTTGTGGCCGAGCATCCGGCAAAGGTCATTGAAATGCTCCGTGTAACCGGATGATTCCTTACCCTTGAACCTGCCCCACTTCTTTTTGAATTCCTCTGGCGTCATTCCCTAATTGATGCCGCCATTTGGCGCTTCCTGATGGAAAATGGCAAACATTGTCTCTCTCGCGCGAACTGTTTGGCACGGGTGGCCGCAGGGAGGGGTACAAAAAAATGGAGCGGGCGAAGAGATTCGAACTCTCGACATCAACCTTGGCAAGGTTGCGCTCTACCAACTGAGCTACGCCCGCTTCCGAAAGCGGACGGCGAAAATAAGCCAACAGCCGGTTTTTGCAAGCCCTGATTTCTGATCCGAGGCGGAGAATTACGGCTATCCGGGAGTTCCCGCTTGTTCTCAACGGGGAAACGGGATTCAATGACATCTGATGAAAGCGGTCCAACTGCTAGCGCACGGTTCCCCTGGCCAATTTCAATACTGCGATGTGGCCAACCCTCTGCCGGGGCCTGATGAGGTGATTGTGCGAGTCAAGGCGTGTGGACTGAATCGCCTCGATCTCTGGGTCGAAGAACCCGGTGGACTCCCAATGAAGGTTGAATTGCCACGGATTCCCGGCTGCGAGGTCGCCGGCGAGGTAGAACTTCTCG
Source organism: uncultured Verrucomicrobiales bacterium (assembly GCA_937893495.1). Classification (GTDB taxonomy): domain Bacteria; phylum Verrucomicrobiota; class Verrucomicrobiia; order Limisphaerales; family JAYPXF01; genus CALBIE01. The sequence continues at coordinate 2,970 of CALBIE010000891.1, forward strand.
GTGCTGACGTGGAACAATGGCGGGTGGGAGATCGGGTCGCAATTCAGTCCAATTTGTTCTGTGGAACCTGCGAATATTGTCTCCGCGGAGAGGAATCGATCTGCCTTAACTCGCGTTTGCTTGGGGTCGATTGGGATGGTGGTTTTGCGGAATTGGTCAGAGTGCCGGCGAGGACGCTCGTCACATTGCTTCAGGGAGTTTCCTTTGAAGCGTCGGCTGCGTTGTCGTTAGCAGGGAGTACGGCGATGCACATGTTGACCGATCGCGTGCAGGTGCAGGAGGGCGATTGGGTGCTGGTAATCGGGGCCTCCAGTGGAGTCGGTTCGTCGGCTATTCAGATCGCGAAGGCGTTGGGCGCACGAATCATTACGACGGGATCGACGGAGCAGAAGCGGGAGTTTGGTCTGAGCCTTGGGGCGGATCACGCCGTGGATTCCACCTCGGACAAGTGGCCGGCGGAGGTGCGAAGGATTACGGACAAAACGGGTGTGAATGTCGTCGTCGAGCATGTCGGTGGTGAAGTGCTGGAGAAGGTATTTACCTGCCTTGCGCGTGGCGGAAAGATTGTCACCTGCGGTGCCACGGCGGGGAGAAAAGTTTCCTTCGAAGTGTGGCCGTTTTTCGTAAAACAACACCAGTTAATCGGTAGCTACAGCCGCAATCACGCGGATTTGAGCGCAACGCTCCAATGGGTGGCCGAGGGCCGTCTGAAGCCAGTGATTCACCAGGTGTTTCCGTTGCAGGGGACGAGTAATGCCTATGAAATGCTGCGAGGGCGCGGCGTGCTTGGAAAGTTGATCGTGCGGCCTTGACCTGGAAGCCGAGCGGTCACGAATGTTGAGATATTCTCAGGTTAATCACGAGTTGTTCACAAGTGGAATTACTGTTCGACTGGAGGTTGTGATTCCGTTACACCTCCCGGCGTTCATCGTGGAATGAATCGAGATCGCCTCATTGTCATCGTCAAGCTGTTGGGAATTCTGATCTGCCTCTACCTGTTTGTGGTCGGCATCAATGGGATGAGTCACAGCTTCAAATTGTTCGGCAAAGGGTTCGCCGACACGATTCTAAAGACCACTTCAACGCCTATTGTCAGCCTTTTTATCGGTATTCTTGCGACTGCCCTGGTGCAGAGTTCCTCGACCACCACGTCCATTATTGTCGGCATGGTGGCGGGTGGTGCCCTCACAATTGAGGGAGCGATTCCGATGATCATGGGAGCCAACATCGGCACGACCATTACGAATCTGCTGGTATCGCTCGGACACATCACGCGGTCGGAGGAATTTCGGAGGGCTTTTGCTGCGGCGACGGTCCACGACGCGTTCAATTGGCTCACCGTGCTGATCCTGTTTCCGCTCGAAATGGCCACGGGCGTGCTGGCGAAGTTGTCGCGCTCGATGGCCGGCTGGTTTGAAGGAGTCGGAGGTATGAAACTCGGCAATCCGCTCAAATCGGCAACCAAACCGGTGGTTGAAGCGATATCAAAGTTTTTGGGAGACCACCCGGTGGCTGTGTTGGTCGTGTCGATTGTGATTACGTTCGCCGTATTGTACGCGATCGTGAAACTCCTCCGCAGCCTGGTGCTGGAGCGGATTGCCTACCTGTTTGACGAGCACCTGTTTCGAAATGCGGGTCGGGCGATGTTGTTCGGGCTGTGCCTCACGATTGCGGTGCAGAGCAGTTCGATTACCACGTCGTTGGTTATTCCCCTGGCTGGGGCCGGGATTTTGCGACTGACCCAAATTTTGCCTTATACTCTGGGCGCGAACGTCGGCACCACCACGACGGCAATTCTCGCGGCCCTGGCCACACAGAATACGAGTGCTATCACCGTTGCCTTTGCGCACCTGCTGTTCAATCTGGCCGGTATCGGGATTATTTGGCCGGTGAAACGGATTCGGATGCTCCCCATTCGGCTGGCCGAGTGGGGAGCATTGCAATCGCAGAAAAATCGTCTCATCCCGATTGTGTTCATTCTCGGAGTGTTTTTCGGTCTTCCGTTGTTGCTGATTGCGGTTTTCAAATAGCGATCAGTCTGGGTCCCCTCTGATCCGGTCGTGAGGGGAGTTTTTTCGTCATTGAATCCGAATCACTCGAATCGAATCCAGGCATGGCAGGCAGGA
>CALBIE010000892.1 GCA_937893495.1 uncultured Verrucomicrobiales bacterium
CCTCGACAATTATAAGTCGCTCATTATAAGTCTCTTAAGTGGAGGCGAGGGGAGTCGAACCCTAAACGGATTGTTGATTATCAACGGGTTACCGAGGAAATACGGGTCGCCACACGCCTTCCACACGCCAGGATCTGGAAAAGTACCGAACGCCAATGGCGGCTCGGAAGTTGTGGACCTGCAACGGCCGACGAGCGCACTAACTTCCCCGACAGGGTTCGTCTTGATCGGTCCATCCGTCCCCCGGATAGAAATTTTTCCCAATTTTCTGTAATAGTTGCGGGCAAACTGACAATACGAAGGTGAATGGACGACTCCGAAGATTCTTTCAAGCGGCTGACAGTCGAGTGGACCCGCGCCCAACCAGCGGTGGGGCGATTCGTGCGTTCGTTCGTGCGAAACCGTGCCGATGCGGACGATGTTCTCCAGGAAGTCGCGCTGACGATTGTTGACCGCTTCGAGAAATACGATCCAGAACGCCCCTTCATCGGCTGGGCATTGGGAGTGGCGCGCAATGTGGTGAAGACACACTTTCGGAAACAACTGCGTCGTCCGGTGACAACAGAAGACGAATCGGCCGTCGACGGCGTGGCCGATGCTTTCGAAAAGTTGCAGCCCGAACTGGAGGACATGAAGGAGGCGCTCGCGGAATGCCTGCAGCGCGTTCCCTCCGAAGATCGCCAGATTCTTGCGATGCAATACGAGGACGATCTCAAGCCAGCGGCCATCGCCGAACGCATCGGAAAGACTCCCAATCACGTGGCGGTGTTGATGCACCGCTTGCGGTTGGGGCTGCGGCAATGCGTGGAACGGAAAATGAACCCTGTGACCAATGCTTCCTGAGATGAATGCTGATAGGGAAAAGCAGCTGAGCCGGTATTTGCGCGGCGAGAGTTCCGAAGAGGAAACCAGTGATCTGTTGCGATGGGTCGCCGAGAACGATCAAAATTCTGCTGCTTTTGCACGGGCCTGCGTGGTTGATGAACTGACCTGCGAACTGATCGAAGAAGGGCAACTGGTGGACGCCATGGAGGTATCTTCCAAATCCCCGGCAATCCCCTTCCCCATTGGCTGGAAGATTGCCGCCGCGCTGGCAATTTCGCTGATTGGTCTGACGATCTTGTCTCATTTCCGATCACCTTCGGATGAATTTGCGGTCGTCGCACAATCAGTGGCAGCGCGCCTGCCAGACGGATCGCCCATCGAAACCGATCGCAAGGTCGGCCCGGAAATCTTCGAAATCGCAGGCGGCCTGGTCCGGCTCGATTTCGTCCATGGAGCTTCGATGACGGTCGAAGGGCCGGCCCGATTCGAACTTCGCGATGCGATGCACGTGTTTTTCGAGGAAGGCATCGCGACGTTCCAGGTTCCGGAATCGGCAAAGGGATTCACCGTTGACACCGCAGATGCGGAAGTGATCGACCTGGGAACAGCGTTTGGTATTTCTCGAAAAGAGGGAGAGAAAACCGACGTATGCGTGTTCGAGGGCGAGGTCGAGGCGGCAGGAAAAAGAATCCAGGCCGGGCAAGCGATTTCCGCGCGCCAGGGTGCGGGCATCGAATCGAGCACCTACGAAACTGCGATCTACGAAAAAGCCTGGCCGGTCACTTCCGGAGTATTGCAAACGACCGGCATGATGCGTTTTGTGTCACCGGGACCGGGGTTTGTTCCAGGAAAATTCGAGGACAACGAACACTTCACCGTCTTTCTCGAACGTCGCCGGGCACGGACAACGCAACCGGTTCAGGTGGACCTGACCGATCCCGGCGAGTTCCGTCGGATTCGGCGAAATGACGGTCCTGTGATTCCCGCCGGCGTCGAAGTCCGGAGCTACCTCATTCAGCTGGACCCGGTGGGCTTGCTGGAAAAATACGACGGCGACAAACCACGCGTTCAGGGTCAGATCACTTTTGATCAACCGATTCTCGCCTTGATTGCCAGCGGTCGGAAGCTCCTCCAGTCGGATGAGATGCTCGGTCACGAGAACGGCGACTACGGAAACCTGCCTCGTGGCCTGGAACCTCCGAAACCAAACACGGATGAAGTGGTGACCGAAGGAAAGGACATTGTCATCCTCGCCGCCGACCAACGCACCCTCATCCTCAATTTTGCGGCCGGCTCTGCCGTCGACCAGCTTCGCGTCCTAGTGACAAGTAAACCCTGAAACCGAATTTCAACCGATCTTGAAAACTATGAAATTCCCCTCCAACCCAGGCAAAAACATGACCTCAAACGCGCTCAAAAAGATCCTTCTTCTCTCATTGCTTTCGATCCTTGTGCCGGCAACTCACGGCGCCCGCGATGAGGCGAGCGATGGCTTCGTATCTATTTTTGATGGCCAATCGATGGAAGGCTGGCTCGGAAATATCGATGGTTATGAAGCCAGGGATGGTGTGTTGTCCTGTCTGCCCGGAAAGGGAATGGGCGGGAATATTTTCACCGAAAAAGAATACGGGAACTTCATTCTGCGCTTTGAATTCAAACTGACACCGGGAGCCAACAATGGCCTGGCACTGCGCTGTCCGCTCGAAGGTAAGCCACATGGGAAGGGCTTCGAAAGTCAGATTCTGGACAACACTGCGGAACGATACAAGAACCTCAAAGAGACCCAGTATCACGGCTCACTCTACAAGCTCATCGCTGCCAAGCGTGGCCATCTAAAACCCGTTGGCGAATGGAACAAGCAGGAAGTCATGATGAATGGCAACCACATTAGAATTACTTTGAATGATGAAGTGATTCTGGAGGACCAGGACATTTCGCGATTCCGGCGCCCCGCCAAAGGGCATCTTGGATTCCTGGGACACGGTTCCCTGGTTGAGTTTAAGAACATCGAAATTAAGGAACTGGGCAAATAGTTCCAGGCGAGACCTCCCTGAATCAACCGACACAAATTCATTCAATGAAGCTACCAAACCGAAGAACCTTCCTGCGCGGCGTCGGCGTCTCGCTCGCCCTGCCTGCTTTCGAAACCTTTGCTGCGGCCGCTGGTTCGCCGTCGAAAGCGAAACGCTTCGTCTGCGCCTCGCCGAATTACGGCATGTATCCCGGAACTTTCTTTCCGGAAAAAACGGGTAGCGACTATGCGATGCCCTCATTGCTCAAACCGCTGGAGGAGCATCGCGACGAGCTGACGATTTTCAGCAACCTCGATCATCCTGGTGTGGGCGGCGGCCACGGCTGCTCGAACACCTTTCTCAATGGAGTCGAGATGAAGGATGCGAAGGATAATCCGCAGCAATTGCTTTCCCTCGATCAACATCTCGCTGAGCAGCTCGGCCAGGACACACGATTCCCCTCGCTCCTTCTCGGCTCGGGAGGCTTCTCCTGGTCACGCGCAGGAATACGGCTGCCTACGGACCTGGATCCGGCCCGGATTTTCGCCAAGCTGTTCATCGAAGATCAGGACAAAGTGAAAGCCCAGACCCGGCAGTTTCTTGCCGAGGATGCGAGCATTCTCGACGTCGTCCTCGAGGATGCGAAACGACTCAACCATCGTCTCTCGAAGTCCGATCAGGAGAAACTGGATGAGTATCTTACCTCGGTGCGGGAAGTGGAGCGCAAGCTCCAACGCCAGAACGAGTGGATCGATGTCGCCAAGCCCAAAGTCAAAGATTCGGTGATTCAAGGAGGTGACGACGACGATGTAATCGTCGATCTGACCTACCCCTACAACACGGCGGTCCTCTACGACCTGATGGTGCTGGCGCTGCAGACAGACTCCACCCGGGTCATCAGTTACGGGCACCCTGGTGGCAATCGGCTTTTCCCCTTCGAGGGAATCACTCTCGGTTATCACTCCCTCACCCACCACGGGAAACGGCCCGACCTGCTCAAGGAACTGACCATCATCGAAAGTTTCTACGCCGCGCAGTTTTCCCGATTCCTGACCAAGCTGAAGAGCAGCAAAGATTCCGAGGGTAGATCGCTGCTCGATTCTACTGTGGTGCTTTTTGGAAGCGGAATGGGCAATGCCAGTTCCCACTCGAGCCGGAATCTGCCGATCATGGTGGCAGGCGGCGGTTTCAAGGGCGGGCAGCACCATTCCTTCGAAAGAAGCGGACGCGACGGACGCCCACTGTCGGATCTTTTTGTCACCATCCTGCAACAGCTCGGGCTTGAAGAAGAGAATTTCTCGACCAGCCAGGGAAACCTCAATCATCTGCTGACATGAAGTATTCTTTGATCACAGCTAGCCTGCTACTGACCGGTTTGTCCACAGGATTGGCGCAAGAGGCCAGCCAGGAAAACCCGCTGCCCGGGTTCCTGAAAACTTATTGTGTCGAGTGCCACGGATCCGAAAAGCAGAAGGGAGATCGGCGTTTTGACGAACTCTCCGCGCAGCTGGAAGGGATTGCCGAAGCAGAGGCTTACCAGGAGATTCTCGATCAGCTGAATCTCGCCGAAATGCCGCCTGACGACGAAAAGCAACCGTCCGAGGAGGAACTGAAACGAATCGTCTCATGGCTGACGGGCGCTCTCACCGAAGCCCGCGAATCGGCCCGGGCGTACGCCGGCGAAGTTGTCATGCGCCGGCTCAACCGGGTCGAGTATCACAACACGGTTCGTGATCTTTTTTCGTTCAGCATGGACGATTTCGATCCGACCACGACCTTTCCAAGTGATGATGCCGTCGATGGATTCGACAACATCGGCGAAGGACTCGTTATCTCGGACTACCTGCTGCGGAGTTACCTCGAGGCGGCCCGCAAGATCGCGGATAAGGCGGTTCGTCCCGGTCCCCGTCCGGAAATGATTCACTACCGATCCGAAGGACAGGAGATCAGTGGTCACTCGCGCGGAGATCGTCCGGAGATCGCCCGCATGACAATCAGTCTCCGGCAACCGCTCGGCATTTCCATACTCGACAAGAAACGAGGGGTACCGGCCGATGGCCACTACGTGATTCGAACGCGAGCGCTCGCTCACCAGCGAAAGTCCCGCTACAAGGACGAGGATTTGCGCTACAACTCCGACGAACCGATGCGGATGTCGATCAGTATCGATTCCCGGGAATTGGGTCCGACCGCCCATCGGACCATTGGCGACTTCGAAATTCCTGACGACGAAATCATCGAGATCGAGCATCGGGTCTGGCTCGACAAGGGATTCACCTTTCACCTGCACTGGGCTAACGGACCGAACGGATCCTTCAAACGCATCATGCGCAAGGTTCTGCCGAAGTACACCGATGATGCCATCTACCCGCTTCGAAATCCGCCGGAGATGTACATCGGCTCCGGTCCCGAGTTGCATGTGTATTCGCTGGAGATCGAGGGGCCGTTTTACGAGGAGTGGCCGTTGCCCGGTTTCTCCCGCTACTTTCCGAATCCGCCGGAGAAACCAGACGCGGATTACCTCGATGCGTCGCTGACCCGCTTGGCGCAGAAGGCGTTTCGCAGGCCGGTGAGCGATGAGGAATTGCAACCCTACATGGCCCTGGCGCAGCGGCATTTGGAGGAAAAGAACGACTTCTGGGCCGCGGCGAAATATGGAATGCGCGCCATTCTCGCATCACCGAATTTCATCTATCTCGCCGAGCCAGCCCAGGAAACCGGGAGCGGCGAAGTCAGCGACTTCGAACTGGCGTCGCGGCTGTCTTCATTCCTCTGGAGTTCGATGCCTGACGACGAGCTCTTTTCCCTGGCAGAAAAGGGCACGCTGTTAAATCCCAACATCCTCCGCCAGCAAGTGGATCGCATGCTCGGCGATCCCAAGTCCACTGCCCTGGTGGAAAATTTCGTCGGCCAATGGCTCGGCTTGCGCAAGCTGGGTGAAATGCCTCCCGATCCCGAACAGAACCGAGCCTACTACGAGGACCATCTCGAAGCCGCGATGAAACACGAGACGCGCCTGCTTTTCCAACATCTCCTGGAGGAAGACGGCAGCATTCTCCAATTCGTCGACTGCGACTACACCTACCTGAATGGTGCGCTCGCCCGGCACTACGGGATTCCCGGAGTCGAGGGCGAGACCTTTCGGCGAGTCAACCTGAAGCCGGAGCATCGTCGTGGCGGCCTCCTCGGTCACGGCAGCATCCTGACGGCAACCTCGAACGGCGTCGAAACCCAACCCGTCGTCCGGGGGGTCTGGGTGATGGAAAATTTGATGGGCACTCCACCCACTCCCCCGCCGCCGGATGTCGAGCCAATCGAACCGGACACACGAGGTGTCAGCACCATGCGCGACCTGATGGAAAAACATCGCAACAACCCGACCTGTTTCGAGTGTCATCGCAAGATCGATCCACTCGGCCTGGCGATGGAGCAGTTCGACCACATCGGCGCCTGGCGAGATCGCTATTCGAAAACTCTGCCCATCGATGCCACTGGTGAAATGCCGGATGGAACCGTCTTCGAAGGCGCGGATGGCATTCGCAAATACTTGCTCGATCGGCCCGAGCAGTTCACCCGCTGCCTGACGGAAAAACTGCTCATCTACGCGCTCGGACGACGGCTCAGCTTCACCGATCGGGCCGACATTGATCGCATCGTCGAGGAAATGCCGGATCACAAAAACGGCCTGCGCGAACTCGTCCAGCAAATCGTTGCCTGCGAAACCTTCCGAACGAAATGAAACGTCTTGTTCTTTTTATCTGCCTGCTTTTTTCGGGCCTCGTTTCCGCCGAGGAACGCCCGCCCAACATCATCTTCATCATGGTCGATGACATGGGCCGCGACTGGGTGAGTTGTTACGGGGCGGATCATCAAACACCTCACATCGATCGGCTCGCCGAACAGGGAATCCGCTACACCACGGCCTGGTGCATACCGATCTGCACTCCCACCCGAGTGACTCTGCTGACGGGGAAGTATCCCTGTCATCACGGCTGGGTGCAGCACTACGATGTCCCCCGCTGGGGCGGCGAAGGCTTGAGCCCGACTCGATTCACCACCTTTGCCCGATCACTTCGAGACGCCGGCTATGCCACCGCCATCGGCGGCAAATGGCAGATCAATCATCTCGGCAAACAACCCGAAGCCTTGAAGCAACATGGCTTCAACGAGCATTGCGTCTGGACCGGCGTCGAAGCCGATCGACCGGAAACGGAACAACGTTATTGGGACGGGCTCATCCAAACCAACGGCAAGCGGTCGACCGTTGCCTACGGTCCCGACACCATCAATGAATTCCTGATCGACTTCATGACGCGTCATCGGCAAAGCCCGTTCCTGGTTTACTATCCCATGCTGCTGACACACGGTCCTCACACGACAGCACCTCTAAACCGGGACGAAGCACCTCAAGGCAAACAAGCGCTCTACGCCGGCAACGTCACCTACATGGACGAATTGGTCGGCCGATTGGTGAAAGCGGTCGACGATCTGGAACTGACCGACAACACGCTGATCATCTTCACCGGCGACAATGGCTCCGCCGCAGCTGGCGTTCTCGACGGCGAACCCTATCCGAAAGGAAAAGGCCGGCAAGCGGACTGGGGCGCCCACGTGCCTTTCGTTGTGAGGGCACCTTTCCTGTCGGAAGGCGGCCGGGTTTCCAGAGACCTGGTCGACTTCACCGATCTCTACCCGACCTTTCTCGAACTCGCCGGCGTCGAGCCCGCATCGGCCCGGAAACTCGATGGCAAATCACTCGTCCCCAGTTTACGCGGCAGTGACGATCCCTTCGAAAAACGCAACTGGATCTACTCCCAGATCGGCGACTTCCGAATGATCCGTGACTGGCATCACCTGGTCGACAACCAGGGCAGCTTTCACGATCTCGACAAGGACCCCCGACAGGAACACGAAGTCAGCGTTCTCGACAAGCAGGCGCCCCACCGTCGAGAACGATTGCAGATGATCCTCGATCGGTTTCCTGCCGACAACGCCGTCGCCCCATTTCCCGAGTTCGGAGAACGACATCCCTGAACTGATGCAAGAGAGCAATACAGGGAACCGCTCCTCTCGCCTTGCGAGTCAAAAAAACGACCGATACCGGTCCGTCTTGGGCCCGTTTAATTAATCGTAATTCGTTGATTACAAGAAAGTGGAGGCGATGGGAGTCGAACCCTAAACGTTTTGTTGATTATCAACGAGTTACAATTGTAAATTGCATCACCACACGCTTATCACACGCCGTTTTTTCGGTGGCTTATGGTCTTCGGTTTGAATTGGATGCATCCAAAACCAAACAAAGTGTCTCCACATCAGTTGTTTCAGCAACAGGCATCGACCGCCTCGCTACAGATGAGCCATTGATTTCTCGATTTTGATGCAGTTTCACGGTAGAATTGATCGTAAGGCAACGATGACAAATTATCTCGACAGACTTCTGAATCCGGTAGCCGACACATTTTCCGAGTCGCAGGCTCGAAAGATCCTCGAAATTCGTGCCGATCCGGAGCTTCAAGCGCGGATCGAAGCGCTCCGTGAAAAGGCCAACGAGGGAACTCTGTCTTCCGAAGAAGACGCCGAGTACAAGGATTTCGTAGAAGCTGCGGATGTCATCTCCATCCTGCAGGCGAAAGCCCGAGCGATTCTTGAGAAGACCGCAGCTTGACCAATTCGCGAGGCAATGGACACCGCCACTCGTGACAGGGTCCGACAGCGGGCATGTGAATGCTGCGAGTACTGTCGCCTGCCTCAATTCGCCACGCCGCTTCTTCCTTTTCACATCGAGCATATTGTGGCGCGTCAACATGGCGGTGGCAATGATCCTTCCAATCTTGCCTTGGCCTGCGACCGTTGCAATGCCTACAAATGTCCGAATCTGACTTCGATCGATGAGGAGACGAGAGAGGTTTCGACCTTGTTCCATCCGCGTACAGATCGGTGGGACGAGCACTTCGTCATGGAGAACGGAATGATCTCCGGTCTGACGCCGACCGGACGAGCCACTGTGCGTCTGCTGAACATGAATGCCAACCGCCGGGTTCAGCTGAGATTGCTGAATTCCCCTTGATGAGCTGTCAACGGATGAGAGACGGCACGAACTTTGGTGGGCTAGCGAAAGAAGAATTTCACTAAGGAACCCGTTCTCCTGAGTGCCGCTGGGAGCAGGGAAACGTGCGCAATCAACAAGTTTGACACGCTCCGCTCAACCTCCCACTTTCCATATTTCGGCGGGTGATGAAATTTTGTAATTTGTCGCCTGACCCGGTTTCCCGGCTGTGGCCCGGGAACTATTTCTGTTGGACTTGCGAAGACGACACCAAACGGGAAGGTTACAGGAATTGATTTTGGCGAGACCCAAATCAAGGAGGCTCGCCGGAACAGTACCAGAGCTGGCACTCAGAATTTGGAATTCAAACTTGGTTCTGCCTATGATCTGCCCTTTCCCGAAAATAGATTTGATCGAGTGTTTTCTCATGCTCTTATGGAGCACTTGAGTGACCCCGTAGCAGCACTGCGAGAGGCGTATCGCATATTAAAGCCGGGAGGAGTTATCGGAATTTGTAGTCCCGACGCGGATGGGTGGCTGCTCTCTCCACCTTCGACGGAAATCTCCAAAGCAATTAGCGTCTACGCCGATTTACAAGCATCCAACGGGGGTAACCTGAGAGTGGGAAAGAGCTTCGGAATCCTATTAAGCGAAGCTGGATTCTCGGAAGTTCACCTGTCGGCGCGGTATGAGTGCTATCCTTCGCTTGAGTTTATCGGAGAATACCTATCCTTACAACTTGAACAGAAGGAGCGAATCAAAGAAGCAAAGACTCTTCTTGATTGGAGCAAAAGCGAAGGCGGTATGTTTGCCCAAGCA
>CALBIE010000893.1 GCA_937893495.1 uncultured Verrucomicrobiales bacterium
CTTCGGCGGGGCGGAACCACCGGTTCGGCATCTGCTTTTGTTCGCACGATAGCGGGTGGAACCGCTGTTGCCGGGCAGGATTATACCACCGTTAACGCGCAGGTGCTTTTCCCCGAGGGGGAAATAATCCGCACAGTACAAATTCCCGTGGCGGCACAATCTGCGGTTATCGTGGATCGCACGGTCAATCTGCAGTTGGACACGTTTGTCAGCGCGTCAGCCGGCAACCAGACCGACGGCGTGCTGACCATCGTGAACGTGGATGCCAGTGTCGGCTTTTCCTCAACGACCTACAGCATCAATGAAAATGCCGTCGGAGGGTTTGCCACGATCACGGTCAATCGCAGCGGCAGTACCGTTGGTAACGCCTCGGCGCGATTTACCACGTTGGCCACCGGGACGGCGACGCCGGGCTCGGATTTCACGCTGACAACCAACAACATCGATTTTGCCGAAGGTGAAAACACGAAGAATGTCACGGTTCCGATCGCGAACGATTCTTTGGTGGAGGATAACGAAACGGTAAACCTTCAGTTGTCGAATATCACTGGGGCAACAGATGGGTTGCTCAGCGCGGTGCTCACCATTGTCGAGGATGACTTTGCCCCGGGCCAGCTAAGTTTTCAGACCGATACGTTTCAGGTGAGTGAGGCGGGCGGCAGCGCGACGATTTCAGTCACCCGGGCCAACGGTAAGAGTGGAGTCGTTTCGGTGGATTACGCGACGGTGGGTGGCGGTAGCGGCGCGAACGGCATCGACTTCATCTCGACCAACGGAACGTTGGCCTTCGCGGATGGACAGACCCTGCGCCAGTTCGCCGTGTCGATTTTGATTAATGCATCGACGACCAATAATCAGACGGTCAATCTGCAATTATCCAATGCGACGGGCGGGGCGGCTCTCGGCGGGCAGAGCGCGGCGACTCTGGTAATCCAGAACAATGATCTAATTTTCGGTAACTTCAATTTTACCACGACGAGTTTTCAAGTCAGCGAAGCGGCGGCGTCGGGTAATATAACGGTGGCTCGGGTGGGAGGGACGCAGAACGTCGTGTCCGTGGAATTAGTCGTGACCAACGGCACCGCGCTGGCGGGAACCGATTATAGCGTGCCGGCTGAAACCAATGTTTTGATCTGGGGTGACACTGTGGGGGGAAACCAGGGGATTGCGGTGACCCACTTGAACAATCTGGCCATCGATGGGGATCGAACAATCGTCCTTCGGCTTCAGAATCCCACCGGGAACGCCACCGTCGGGACCAATGACATGGCCACCTATGTTATTCAAGATGATGAGACTGGTCCCGGAAAAGTAACGTTTGCCCAACCGGTATTCACGGTGCAGGAAAATCAGGGTTCCAGTCAGATCACCATCCTGCGAACCAATGGCTTCACGGGCCCGGCCAGTATCACGTTTTCAACGACGACCGGTGGCAGCGCGCTGGCAGGATCGGATTATGTCGCAACAAACGTCGTGATCAATTTTGCCGATGGTGAAACGAGCAAGACAACCAACGTGACCATCATTGACAATATATTGGTGGCCGGCAACAAATCCATTAACCTGTTACTATCCAACCCAACCCCGGGTGGCCTGGGGGGGCTGACGAATGAGAGTCCGAACGCAACCTTGATCATCGTCGAAAATGATAGTCCGGCGGGTTCGACTGACGCCGGTTTTAACTCCGGTGCGGGGGCCGACGCGACGATATATTCCCTCGCGCGAAGTGCGGCCGACAACATCTTCGCGGCAGGCGAGTTTACGATATTCAACGGGTTCGGACGGACCAACGTGGTCAAGCTCCTGGCCAGCGGCACGGTGGATGGCAATTTCAGCGCCGGGAACATTGTCAACGGCACTTCGGCCGGCATCGCGCGTTTTGTCGGACTGCAGAATGACGGCAAGGTCGTCATCGCGGGAGATTTCACCGCCGTTCAGGGCGCGACGCGCAACCGCATTGCGCGGTTGGCGACCAACGGCGTCATTGATGCGACGTTCAACCCGGGAACCGGGCCAAACAACTCCGTCAACTCGGCGGCGATCCAGAGCAACGGGCGGCTGGTGATTGGCGGCGCCTTCACGCTCGTGGGCACCACCAGCCGGAATTTTGTGGCGCGTTTGCTGGCGGATGGTTCGCTGGATACCAGTTTTGATCCGGGCAACGGAGCTGATGGCATTGTCCGCGCCGTGGCGGTGGACAGCAGTGGAAAGGTGCTGGTCGGCGGCGATTTCCAGAACATGCGCGGGGTGACGCGACATCGTCTGGCGCGATTGAATTCTGACGGCACGTTGGACACGGCGTTCAACACGGGGACGAATATCAACGGATCCGTCAACACGATCACCCTGCAGTCCAACGGCAAGATCCTGCTGGGTGGCGTTTTCACCAAATTCGGAATGACAACCCGCAATTACATCATGCGGTTGAATGCGGATGGGACGTTTGACGCGAGTTTCGACCCCGGAACGGGCGGCAATGACTTCGTCACCTCCATCGCGGTGCAGGATGATGACAAGATCCTCGTGGGCGGCGGTTTCACCAGCTTCAACGGTGTTCCGCACAATCGAATTGTCCGGCTCTACAGCAACGGGGGTAACGATCCCAGCATGAATTTTGGCACGGGCGCCAACGATTTTGTGAACGCACTGGTGGTGCAATCCTCGGGCAAGATTGTTGCGGCCGGCGGCTTTACCCGCTTTGACGACATCGTTGCCAACCGCATCGTGCGGCTGAACGGGGGGATCAATCTCGGCTCCGGAACGCTCGGGTTTTCTCAGGCGGCTTATTTTGCCAATGAAAACGACAGCAGTATCACCATTGAAATCGTGCGCAGCATCGGCAACTCGCTCATCGTCTCGATCGCCTACTCCACGTTGGACGGCTCGGCCTTTGCCGGCACGAATTATACAACGATTACCAACCGGGCCGTCTTCGCTGAGGGCGAACGTCGCAAGACGTTTCAAGTGAACCTGATGGACGATTTTAACACCAATGTGAACCGGGTCATCAATCTGCAGTTGTTTGCCGTGACGGACGGACCGCCGAACACCGCACCGGCGGTGATCGGGCAGGGCTCGGCGACCATCACCATACTCGACAACGAAAGTACCGTGAGCTTCTCCTCCATCAGCTACAGTGTGCTGGAGAATGGGAATCAGATTCAGATTCCGCTGGTGCGGGTGGGCGGCACCAATGACAGTGTCGGCGTGGTCTTCTCGACCTCCAACGGTTCGGCGAGTTCGGGAACCCATTACATTGGTTCGACCAATGCCGTGACCTTCAATCCGGGCGAAACGAGCAAGACCATCCCCATCACCATCACGGACAACTCGCTGGTGGACGGTGAGAAAACTTTCAACATTGCCTTGCGATCCTACACCGGAACGGCGGTCCCCGGGATCTCCAACGCAGTCGTGAACATCATTGACAATGAGACCGCGCCCGGCGTGCTCACCCTCGAAAACACGGTTTTCACCGTGCTGGAATCGGTCACCTCGTTCACTCTAAACGTCAATCGGAACAATGGTTCCGCCGGAAACGTCTCGGTCTCCTATGCGGTTACGCCGGGCACGGCCACCGCCGGGAGCGGGAACGACTTCATCCTGACGAATGGGACGCTGTCCTTTGCCGGCGGTCAGGTCAGCAAGCAGTTTGCCGTCTCGTTGTTGCCGGACACCACCGCCGAACGCGACGAAACGGTCAATATCGCTCTTTCAGGCGCGACGGGCGGCGCCTCCATCGGGATTGGCGCGGCGACCCTGTTCATCCTGGATGACGATCAGTTTGCCGGAAACGTGGATACGAATTACCTGACGGGCACCGGTCCGAACGACGCGGTCCTCGCAATTACCACGCAACCGGACGGCAAGGTGGTCTTTGGAGGCCAGTTCACGCAGGTGGACGGTACCAATCGCGGTCGGGTGGCCCGAATCACGATCGATGGACAACTCGACACCACGTTCATGAACAACCTGGCGGGGATCACCAACGCCGGGGGACGGGTCAACGCCTTGTTGTTCAACAGCTCCATCGTGCAGGGATTTAGTCAGACCCCCAGCGTCAATTTTGCCGGCCTGGGTGACAATAACACGGGGATCCCTCCGGACACAATGGGAGCGGTCGGACCGAATCATCTGATGGTGACATTGAATACCGAGGTTCGGATCCAGGATCGCAACGGCAATATCATCAACACTGAATCGTTGACCAGTTTCTGGACCAAAAATGGCGGTCTGACATTCCAGAACGGCGGCCCGTTTGATCCCAAGATTGTCTATGATCCGTATTACAATCGTTGGATTATAACTGCGGATGGCGACGGCCAGTCGGCTACTTCAAGTATTCTTATCGGAGTTTCTCAATCGAGTGACCCAACCGGTAACTGGTTCCGGTTCAGCATTCCCGCTGACGCCGCCGGGCAGTTCTGGGCGGACTATCCGGGACTGGGCTTCAATGAAAAATGGATTGTCGTGACAGAAAACATGTTTGATGTCGCGGGAAGTATCGGTTTTACCAATTCGCAACTGTTTGTAATCAACAAGACCAATCTATATGCGGGTAGCCTTTCCTTCACCCGCCTGACCAACAGCGCGGCCACATTGATGCCGGCAGTGACTTATGACCGGACGGTTCAAAACCTTAACCTGGTATCGACGATTGGTTCAGGTTCAATGAGACTCTTCGCGATCTCTGGAAATATTGGTTCGGAAACCGTAGCGACGGTCGCGAACTTTTCAGGTCCGGCTTTTGGCACGAGCGTCCCGGATAACTTCGGGCCTCAACAGGGGGTGACGACGGGTTTGATGAACAACGACACTCGAACCCTGAACACCGTTTATCGCAACGGCAGTATCTGGGCGACTCATCAGATTTATCTGCCTGCGGGCAATCCCACGCGGACGTCTGTCCAGTGGTGGCAGGTTTCGCCGTCCGGCACGGTTCAGCAGCGGGGATTGATTGATGACCCGTCTGGTAGCGAGTTCTTCACTTTTCCAAGTATTGCGGTCAACCAAAATAGCGACGCGATGATTGGTTATACACGCATGTCGGCCAACCAGTTTGCCAGTGCCAATTACTCCTACCGGCTCGGTTCCGATCCGGCGGGAACGTTGCGCACGGACACGCGATACCGGGCAGGGCAGGGTGGTTACTTAAAAACTTTTGGCGCCGGCCGCAATCGCTGGGGTGATTACAGTGCGACTTATGTCGATCCGATCAACGACATCGACATGTGGACCTTGCAGGAATACGCGGAATCTCCGGTCGGACCAGCAACTACGGATGGCAATGGCCGCTTTGGGACGTGGTGGAGTCGGCTCGGACTTTCCACTACCGGCACGGGTGGCAGCACGAACCTGGACACCATTCTGGTGGCCGGTTCGTTCACCTCCATGAACGGAAGCGTGCGAACGAATCTGGCGAGGCTGCAGGCCGATGGTTCGCTTGATCCAAGTTTTAACAATGGCACTGGACCCAATAACGAAGTTAATGCTCTTGCGGTATACCGGACGGGGACAAACGTCGGGAAGTACCTTATCGGCGGTTCATTCAGTGCGGTAAATGGTGTTGTACGAAGTTTCATTGCGCGTCTAAATTCCGATGGGGCAGTGGATACTTCCTTTAATCCTGCGCTGGCACCGGATGGCGTTGTTCGAGCCTTGGCGCTGGATTCAGCGAGCCGGATACTTGTCGGTGGCGATTTCCTCACGGTCAGCGGGGTCAACCGGAAGTTCCTGGCGCGACTCGACCAGAACGGTAACCTGGATAACACGTTTGACACGGCGGCGAATCTCAACGGATCGGTCAACGCGATCGGGATTGACGCGACCAATAATGTCATCATTGGTGGTCTGTTCACCGTTTATGGCGGGCAGCAGCGTAATGGCATTGCTCGAGTCAAACCCGACGCGACGCTGGACGCCGCCTTCGCGCCTGTTCCGGCCGCCAATGGATTTATCACCTCGATCGCGCTGGATGGTGAAAAAATCATCGCCGGCGGTAGTTTCACCCTGTTCAACGGGTTGCAACGCAACCGGTTGGTGATTCTAAAACCGGACGGCTCATTGGACGGCACGGTCAATCTGGGCACGGGTGCGAACGCCATTGTTTCGGCGGTTGCCGCAGAAAACAACGGCCGGATCATCACGGGCGGATCGTTCACGCAATTCGACGGTGAGAGCCGCAACTACATCACCCGCCTGCATGGCGGCACCAACACCGGTAACGGGTTGATTTCCTTCTTCACATCCAATGTCAATGTCGGCGAATCGGCTGGCAGTGTCAGCATCGTCATCAAGCGCGAGGGCGCGTTGACCAACACGGCGACGGCCCGCTTTCAAACCTTTGACGGCACGGCCAGTTCGAATGCCCATTACACGGCCGTGGCGACAACCCTGACGTTTGACACTAATGTAGCCTTCCGAACGGTGGTTATTTCCATCCTCGACGACGGTGCCGTGACCAATGTCAATCGGGTGTTTACGAATCAGTTGGATCAGTTCGTCAATGCAAGTGCGGGTGAATTGACCAATGCCACGGTCACAATCGAGGACAACGACAGCGTGCTGAGCTTCAGCCTGGCCAACTACACGGTCACGGAAAACGCTGGCAGTGTATCTATCGCGGTGACTCGGACGGGCGGGACGATTGCCGGAGCCACCGTGGATTTTCGCACGGTGAACGGAAACCTGTTTGCCCCGGGGGATTACACCGCCAGAAATGGCACTCTGGCATTCGCAGTCGGCACAATTTCCAACGGATTCACGGTGAACATCGCCAACAACACCACGACCAATGGCAGCAGGACCTTTGGCCTGGAACTGACGAACGCGGTCGGATTGAGCGGTTCATCCGCCTCGCTTGGCTTGAGCAACGCGACGGTGACGGTCGTTGACGATGAAAGCGCGCCGGGACTTCTGGCGTTCAATCAGGCGATCTATCAGGTGGTCGAATCGGATACGAACTTTGTTATTACGGTGATTCGCACCAACGGCAGCCTCGGTACCGTCACGGTGGATTTCCTGGCGGCGAATACGAGCTCGGGCGCGACGAACATCCCGGGCGTGGCGCCGTTGGCGTATTGGAAATTCGACGATGCCGTCGGCAGCACCAATGCCGTTGACGCGGTTGGAACGAATCACGGCGCACTCTCGACCAACGGAGTCGTGTATGTCACGAACGGCATGGCCGGCAATGCGCTTCAGTTTACGCGTACGAACAATGGTTTTGTGAACATTGGGAATGTGCTGGGCCTGACGTCATCCGATTTCTCCATCGTTGCCTGGGTGAAAACTGGAACCAACGATGTGACGGACAACCTGACGGTGATCAGCAAGCATGTGACCGGCACGCGCAACGGCTATTCATTGAATGTCAACACCACTGGAGGTCTCCTTTCGTCGAACAAGGCACACTTTATTCTGGGTGGCAGCGGAGTGGCTCCGATTACGCCGGCTGAAACGCCCTCGTCCACGACGGACGTCAACGACGGACAATGGCACCAGATCGTCGCGACCCGCAATGCGAGTGGAAACAAGACCATTTATGTCGATGGCATTCCGTATGAGGACTCGAAGACCAATCAACCCGTGGTCGCCAATGCCGGAAACCTGTTGATTGGCGGCGCCAATGTATCCGGTACTCCCACCGGTTTGTTTGAAGGGCTCATCGATGACGTGCAGATTTATGGCCGGATTCTTTCGGATGCCGAGGTGCGTACCCTGTTCCTGAATCCGGGACAGTCAACCGCCGCGTTTGTGACAAACCTGCTGGTGAATTCGAGTGATTTCGACGCCACCAATGGAACGCTGACATTCGCCCCGGGTCAAACGACGAACACCTTCGCCGTTTCGGTCAAACACGATACCGTGCCGGAAGGCAACGAGACGGTTTACCTTACCTTGTCGAATCCGACCGGTGGCGGTGAACTGAACGCGGCCATTCTGCCGGATCGTTCGGAATTGATCATCCTTGATGATGACAGCCTGATCGCCTTCAGCAGCAGTCAGTACACGGTCAATGAAACCGGCACCAATGCCATCATTGATGTTTACCGAATGCTGGGTACCAATGGGACGGTATCGGTGACCGTGGCGACGACGAATGGCATGGGGGCGGTTTCGCCGAATGACTATGTCGGCATCACCAACGTTTTGACATTTGCCGGTGGGCAGTTGTCCACCAACGTGCTGATCGCCATCTCGAATGACGCCATCGTCGATCCATTTGAAACGGTATTGCTTGGTTTCACGGCCAGCACGACGGGGTCGGTGACTTTTGACACGAACCGAAACACGGCAACGCTGACCATCATTGACGATGACATCGACATCGAGTTCACCACCAATCAGTTCTTCGTGGTGGAGAATCAGACCAATGCAACCGTCACGGTTCGGCGTCTGGGTGTGACCAATGTTTCCGTTGCGGTCAACTTTTTGGCGCGCAACACGGTTTCCGGGATTGTGCCCAACGTCACGCCGCCGGTATCGCACTGGCGGTTCGACGAGGCGCCTGGAGCGATGACAGCCGCGGATTCAGCGGGTGGGAACAGCGGCGCGTTGTCGCCAGGCGGCGCCGTGTTTGTGACCAATGGCATTTCGGGCAATGCGCTCAGTCTTAATCAGGCCGCAAACGGGTTTGTCAATTTTGGCAATATCTTCCCGGCGGACGGGTCAACGTTCTCGGTCAGCCTTTGGATGCGCACGCCGCCGAATCTGACAAACTCGAATCAGTATCTTTTCTCCCGGCACGCGTTGGGGACAACCAACGGCTATTTCATGGCGTTGAACCAGGTCACCAATGGCGGTGCGTTGAACAAGGTGTTGTTTTCCGACAACGGCAATGCCGCCCAGGGTCTGGTTTCGACGACCTCCGTCAATGATGGCGACTGGCATCATGTGGTGGCCGTGTACGCTTCGAATTCGTTGGCAAGCATCTTTATCGATGGTGGAGTTGCCGACGCATCTCGATCCGTCTTGGCGCAAAACGCCAACGCGGCCTTGTTCCTGATTGGTGGTGTCACTGTTGGAGGATTGCCGCAGGGGGCTTTCACCGGATTGATCGATGAGGTGCAGGTGTTTAACGGTCCGATTATCGGAGGACAACCAACGGAGCTTTTTCTGGCACATAAGCCCGGAGCGGGCACGGGTACCGCAATCGAAGGGCTGGATTACCTCGCGACCAACGGAACCCTGACCTTTGGCGCGGGAATCAATTCGCTGACGTTTGACATACCGGTGTTTGACAACACGATTACAAACGTGAATCGCACCGTGGCGGTGGAGTTGTCAAAGCCCGCCGGTCCCGTCGGAACTCGTCTGGGCACCAATGCAAATTCCCGGCTCAGTATCACGGATAATGACGGAGCATCCCTGTCTGGTTCAATCGATGTCACCTTCTCAGGCACTGCGGATCAGGTCGTGCTGGCGTTGGGGATTTACACGAATTTGACGATTCCAACCACAGTGGGCAAGCTGCTGGTGGGGGGTGATTTCACGTCGATTGGCGGAACAAACCGAAACCGAATCGCCCGACTCAACGTGGATGGCTCCGTGGATCCAACCTTCAATCCCGGCTCCGGTGCCAATGATGACGTGCGTGCGGTCGTAGTCATGCCGGACGGACGCGTGGTTGCGGGAGGGTTCTTTACGAACTTTAATGGGCAACCTCAACAACATGTCATCCGTCTCAACGCGGATGGCAG
>CALBIE010000894.1 GCA_937893495.1 uncultured Verrucomicrobiales bacterium
GGGGAATTCCAGCCGCGCTCCGGGGGCAGTGTCAAGATGCGCCTGCCGACGCAGGGCGAAAATTATTGTGTCGATCTTCGTGAACACGGATGAGATTGTTCGAGTCTAGCTTCAAGAAGCTCTGCCAGCATGAATATGGCGAACGCACCTGCAAAGTCCCTCCCGATATCATTGCGTCAATGAACGTGAACTCAAAACAAATGCGAAACTGTTTGCGGATGGCGGCCTGGTTGGGTGCCGGGGTCTTTTGCTTTTTTTCGCAGTCCCCGCTGCAGGCCGGATTCAAGGAGGGCTACGATGAAATCAAACCGATCCTCAAGAATTACTGCACTGATTGCCACGGGAACAAGAAGCGCAAAGGCGGTCTGAATTTTGAGGCCTACCAGACCGAGAAGGATGTTTTGGTCCACCTTCAGAAATGGTTCAGCGTCATCGATCAGGTGGAAACCGGCGTGATGCCTCCAGAGGACCGGAAGTCCCGGCCAACTGCTGACGAAATCGTCAAGCTGACATCCTGGATCCGGAAGACCATCGATGAATTCGATTATGAATCAGTCAAGGATCCCGGAAAGCATTCGCTGCGTCGTCTGAACAAGGCCGAATACAACAATACCATCCGGGACCTCACCGGGGTTGACCTCAAGCCGGCGCAGTATTTCTCGGGAGACGGCGCAGGCGGAGAAGGCTTTGACAACAACGCGGAGGGAATGACGTTACTCCCGCTCATGGTGGAAAAATACTTCAAGGCGGCCCGGGACATTTCGCGTCATGCCGACGTGAGCTACACGAGAGGCATCACCTTCGGCGCCGATCTCTCGCCGACCCATCCGCCTCGGGCCTACCTCGTTCGGGCGGAGCGCAAGTTGACCAACTTCTACAACGACTTCTTCGACAAACTGCCAAAGTACAATCCGCGGACGCAGTTTGAGCCCTACCTCATGCCGGCAATGAAACTGGCGCTGGAGAATCCCAAAGCCAGTCACCGGGAAATCTACGATCTCGCGATCGAGAAGAAACTGATGCCGGGCGTTTTCTATCGCTGGGTCATCGCCTTCATCCATGCGGACATGGATATCAAGAGCAGCCGTTGGAACAGCCACTATGGGCATTGGGTCCTGGATCCCTGGCTGGAATTGCAATCCCGACGGGAGAGTGTCACGGATGCCGAGCTGCAGGAATTTCACGACAACTTCGCCGCCAAGGTCCGCCTTGCTGTTCCCGCCACCGCCCATATGAACAAGCCCGGTTTGGAAGTGAAAACCAACATTCGGGAAGATGCGAAGACCTTGTATCTCAGCGTGGGAGACATGGGCGACGGACATGAATTTGACCGCATCGTCCTGCACGATCCCAAGGTGACCTTGAAGGATGGCGGCGTGGTTTATCTTGGCGATCTCGAATTGATCGAGAAACAGGGTGAGGGAGCGATCCATCGGGAGAACTTCCCGGACGGCAAACAGTTCACCAGCACCGCGTCCGGCAAGGAGAAGATCAAGCGCGGATTCTACATCGAAGCTCCCGCCTTGCTGTCCTTCAAGCTGCCGCCCGGTTCGAAGGCGTTCAACGCCACGATGGGCCTGGAGAAGTCGGCTGGGGACAAGGGATCGGTTCAGGCATACGCGTCGGATGAAGCGATTCCGTTTCCGAAGGGAAAGCATACCCATTCGTACTTCTACTGCGGCCCGGGTCACTACGGCATTGAGGAGGCGAAGAAATGGTGGGTCATCTACTCGTCACTCGTTGGTTACGGCAAAAGCGCTGGAGCCAAGGAAATGATCGATGTTTCGCTTAGTGCGGAGGGCGCGGCGCGACTGGAATCCATCAAGCGCGAAGTCGAGTATGCCAGGAGAACGCCGATAAAGGACTTCTTCAGTTTTGTTACGAAAAAGAAGTTTGGACATCTGGTGAAAACAAAGAAGGAAGAGTTTCCGGCGCTCGCGGATCTGGCGGAAAAAGACCGCGCTGCTCCCGACAAACTCTCGGAGAGCGATCGGAAACAGTGGAACGATCTGAGAAAGGCCGCCGAAGCATTTCAGTCGGAAATGGACGGCCGGATCAAGGACTCCTTGCTGGCTTTGGCGGGCAAGGCGTTTCGCCGCCCCGTCACCAAAGAGGATGCCCGGATTATTGAAGGCGTCTATGACAAGTCGATGGCCGCAACCGACGATTTTCAAAAAGCGGCGCAACTGACGATCCAAAGCCTGCTGACCCGTCCGCAGTTTCTGTTTCGAATGGAAGATGAGGCGCCCGGACAGAACGCCCGGCCGGTTGACGACTACGCCGTGGCGAATCGGTTGTCGTATTTTCTTTGGAGTTCCATGCCGGACGAGACTCTGATGAAGTTGGCGAAAGCGGGCAGACTGCAGGACGAGAAAGTTCTGGAGGAACAGGTTCGCCGCATGCTCAAGGACCCAAAATCCATTTCACTGGCGCAGGAGTTCGCCAGTCAATGGCTTGGATTTCGGAAGATTCTTTCCGAAAAGAAACCGGACACAAAACTCTTTCCCGCGTATACCGCGAAACTCGAAGAGGCCATGTACCAGGAGGCGATCATGACTTTCGACGAAATTGTAAAGCGGGACAAAAGCGTGCTGGAGATACTGGATTCGAGAACAACCTTCCTCAACGAGACGCTGGCCGGACATTACGGCATTTCCGGAGTCAAGGGGGACCATATGCGCAAGGTTGGGCTGACGACTGATCAACGCGGCGGATTTCCGACCATGGGCAGCGTGCTGGTGGCAACCTCTTATCCGAACCGAACGAGCCCCGTGATCCGGGGCCAGTGGGTGCTGGAGGCCTTGATCGGGAGCAAAGTTCCGCCGCCGCCGGACGGTGTTGTAATCGATGAATCCAAATTGAGCGACAAGTCGATGACCACGAAAGAGCGCCTGGCGTCCCACAGCACCAATCCGAATTGCGCGGTCTGTCACGAACGCATCGATCCCTTTGGGTTCACTTTGGAAAACTACGACGCCATCGGCCGCTTCCGGAGCATGGAGGCGAACGGTCAGCCGGTGGACGCGACCGGAGACGTGAAGGGCGGCCCTCAACTGCGCGGGCTCTCCGGATTGAAAAAATATTTGATGACCGAGAAGCGGGACGCCTTCCTGCACCAGATGACCCAAAAGAGCCTCGGGTTCGCGCTGGGACGCAGCCTCGATTACTACGACGAAAACGTCATCCGGACGGCGGTCGCTGATTTGAAGACAAACGACCACCGCTTCTCCGCGCTTGCCGTGGCAATCGTCAAGAGTTACCCCTTTAGATATCGCAGAGAGAAAGGACACCTCGCTCATGCTGAATAAGAAGACAGGGAACTCGAATTGTAGCAGCGGATGTGAGTCCGCTCTGGCTTCGATACCGCCCCCTGTAGCAGCCGACGTGAGGAGGCTCATTTCCTTTCGTGCGCCGCTGACGAGCGAGCCTCGTTACCTCGGCTGCTACGGGACTTCTCGCCCCATTTTTCATGTCTGCTTCTCCCTGTGGGAGCGCGGAATTCATTCCGCTTCAAACTCCGTTTCCTCTGTTACCTCCTGTTTTAGAAACTGAATATTTACGACTTTAAGATGAACAAGAAGACCTGGAAACTGAATCGTCGCACCGCACTGAAAGGCATTGCCGGAGTCACACTCGGCCTGCCCTGGTTGGAAACAGCGCTTTGGAGCGCAGGCAAGAAGGCGGCCGACAAGCACCCTCTGCGCTTCGGTGTCATCTATCAACCCAACGGGATCAACCCCTACGAATGGACGCCGGAAGGGACGGGGGCGGATTACAAATTGTCCAGGACCCTGCGACCGCTGGCACCCATCCGCGATGAGGTTCTGGTTCTGACCAATCTCAATCACGACCTGAAGAAAGGTCGCGACCGTCCGACCAGCGGCCACTATGGTGGCACGTCCAACTTCTTGGTGGGCTGCGGCGTCAAGCGCAGCATGGGCAGCGATATTCAATGCGGCGTCTCGGTGGACCAGGCGGCCGCGCGTAAATTGGCCGACCAGACCCTGTTGCCCTCGCTCGAGCTTTCCACCGAACCGGAATGGACCGGTGTCGATACCGGCGAGCGCATCACGCAGCTCTACGGGAATTCCATTTCCTGGCTCACGCCGACCACCCCGCTGGCGCGCGAACGCTTTCCCCGACTGGCCTTTGACCGCCTGTTTGGCAAGACCTCCGGCCTCGGCGACACGCGCAGCGTGATCGACCTGACGCTCGAGAGCATTGGTGGCCTCATGAAGACCGTGTCCCAGGACGACCGGCATCGCCTGGACGAATATCTGACCTCAGTGCGGAGCCTGGAGAAGAAACTCGAGTTCTCGGAGAAGAATCAACGGCCCGTTCCGCAATCCCTCTTGGCCGGGCGCGTTCCCGAACCCGGCCGGGCGAAATCGCATGACGAGCACCTCAGCCGGATGATCGACATCATGACCTTGGCCTTCCAGACGGATCGCACCCGGGTCGCCACCTTCATGATGGGGCGCAGTTCCAGCGGCATCGACTTTTCCTTCGTGAACAAGATATGCGGCGGCCTCCACGGCATGGCGCATCACGCCGGCCGAAAAGAGAAGCTGGAGGGCTACCAGATCGCGAACGAATACTGCGTTGGAAAATATGTGGAGTTCCTGCAGAAGCTGCACGCCATCAAGGAAGGTGAGCGATCCCTCCTCGACAACTCGATGATCCTGTTTGGAAACAACATGCGCGACGGCAACTCCCACACCAGCGCCAATCTGCCGATCCTGCTCGCCGGCCGCGCCGGCGGACAACTCAAGCCGGGCCGCCACATCGAGTACGAGAAGGACACCCGCCTCTGCAACCTCTACCTTTCCATCCTGAAACGCCTCGGCCACGACATCGACAGCTTCAACGAAAGCACCGGAGAACTGCCGGAGTTGAGTTAGATACAGAACCAATTCATTTCCGGCTTTTGTGTCAACTTTTAGGACTGACCCGTTTACGAGCCAAAGTGGAGATTGCCGGACAGTCGAAAGAATCGCCGGTCGAAGCCGGAAGCAAAGGCGTTGTCTTTGAAATGAATCTGCCCGTCGGAAAGACTGAACTGAAGACGTGGCTGTTTGACGAGAAAGGCGAGGCTGGCGGCGCGTATTTCACCGGGGTGGAACTGTTGGCGACGGCCAGGAAACGAAAATGAAACTCGCCCTGATCCTTAATCGATCCGCTCCCTCGCTCTACGCGTGGGATACCGTCATCCTTACAAGCATGCCAATGAAGTTTCACGGAATGTCGTGGATCTTTGGAAGGACGACGATGCCCGCAAAGAGTCCCTCGACGTTCGGATCGCCAAGGGGTGGAAGGCCGACGCGTCGTCACCCGCTATGTCACCTTCAAGGTCCGGACGTTCAAGGGGGCGGCTCCCGTATACTCCTTTCCCGCCAGCGGCCGGAAGAACGCGGACTTCGTCTGGAGCCATGGCGGGGGACAGCGTGCGGAAAGGAACCGGGGCATCGACTTTGCCAAACAGGGCTTTGCCACCGTAGACATCAACTGACCCGGGCCCACGGAAGAAGGCATCGAGATCAACATCGACTGGGGCAAGGTCGATCCGACCCAAGGCCGAGGTTTTACCCCAAGGCATTGTGAAGAAAGGCTGGAAGCGCAACCTGCAACCTGGGCTATACAGAGTAAGAACTGAACAGAATTGAAAATTCGAAGGTATTTTCGGC
>CALBIE010000895.1 GCA_937893495.1 uncultured Verrucomicrobiales bacterium
CGTCAGCACGAAGAATTGATTATGAATAGCTATTTAACGCCCAGCACACTAGCGAGCGTGGTGTGTTCGGTCTCTGCGAGCGTACTGTCAGCATCTCTGAGGTATTGGAGATTCGAATGATTCCAGCTTAGTGAGTCCCTTGTGCTGTAGCGAAACCGGCCATCGCGCTTCAGGACGCTGGCGCGTGATTCAATTCTCAATTGGCAGTCCACGTGTTTCTCCTACGCTCCCGTAAAACGGCCGATTCGCCAGTCAGGCTGAGTTACGGGCGCGGGCGGCTTGCCTTGCCTGACCCGGCGCGGGTAGGCTCTCCCGCCGATGCGGTTGCTGGACCAATACCTGTTGCGTGAATTGCTGATTCCCTTCGTCATTTGTTTCGGGGGAGTGCTGGTATTTTTCAATGTGGCGGATCTGTTCAACGAACTGCCGAGATATCAGAATAACGGAATGTCCGGCCTCGATATTCTCGAGTATTACGTTTACAAACTTCCATCGGCTCTGCCGACACTCTGGCCGGCGTCGCTCCTGCTCGGTCTGCTCTACGCCATCTCGCGGCATTCGAAGAATAATGAATTCACCGCTGCCCGCGCCGCGGGCGTCAGCATCTGGCGGTTGACCGCGCCCTACCTGGTGGTGGGTGCGGTGTCATCGTTACTGCTGTTCTGGAGTAACGAATGGATTGAACCGGCTGCCAACAAGTCGGCCGAAAGGATTTTGAATCGTCGGATCGAAGATCCAGGCGCAGCGACCGCGCTGGATTGGCGGACCAATGTGAGTTTCAAAAACGAGACCGCCAAACGTTCATGGAACATCGGAGCGTTTAATCGATACTCTTCGGAGATGCTCCGCGTCAGCGTGGAATGGATCGATGCCGATGACAAAGCCTGGCAGTTGTTCGCGGAAAAAGGTCAGCGGCGCAATAACGCGTGGGAGTTTGAAAATGTCGTCATCTTTTCGCCCGACCCGATGAATGCCGGTTTCCCGTTGCGGACGGCGACCAATACCTACTCCGCGACGGCGTTTACCGAGACGCCGGAGTTGATCGAAAGCGAAATCAAGATCAGCTCGATGAACAGCGTGCATGCGGCCAAGCGAATCCGCTTTTCGTTGGGAGAAATACTGAATTACCTGCGACTGCACCCGAATTTGAAAGGACCGAAAGCCGCCGAGTTGTCCACGCAACTGCATGGACGGCTGGCGCTGCCGTGGCGCTGTCTCGTGGTCGTGCTGATTGCCATCCCCTTTGGCTGCCTGCCGGGCCGCCGCAGTGTCGGTGCGGGAATTGGCATGGCGGTGTTCATCGGATTTGCCTTTCTCTTTCTCGGGCGCGTTTCACTCGCATTGGGAACCGGTGGACACCTTCCGGGGTTGATCGCGGGTTGGTTGCCGCTACTGGTATTCGGCGGCGCGGGTGTATGGGCGGTTCGCCGATTGGCGTGAGCAGAATCGAGTGATTACCCATGAACGCAGATCCAGACATGAGCGAAACCCGGGAACAACTTCAGGCGCGATTGCGGCGACTGGAATTATTGTATCAGGTCAGCAAAGTCATTCATTCCACGCTCGACCCGGAGGAGGCATTGCATCTCATCCTCCGCGAGACGGTCAAGTTGATGGATGCAACGAGCGGTTCCGTCGTGCTGCTCAATCCCACGAATCGAATGCTCGAAATTCATGCCACGCACGGACTGCCGGCGGACGCGGACAAGCTTCAGTTGCAACCGAGTGAGGGCATCACCGGCTGGGTGGCGAGGAAAGGTCAGGCAGCACGAGTCGCCAATGTCAGTCAAGACCCGCGATACATTTCCGTGGATGAACGGATTCAATCCGAGCTCGCCGTTCCGCTCTTCGTGGACGGCGAGTGCCGCGGCGTGTTGAATATGGATTCGGAGCGGCCGGACGCTTTCTCCGGGGAGGATCAGGACTTGCTCGAAGAGTTGGCTGAACTTGCCGCGAGCGTGATTCGCAACACGTGGATTTACGAACAGTTTCGCCTGAAGGCCGAACTCTTCGAATCACTGGCCAGTGTCGGACAGGCGATAAATTCCACCCTCAATCTGGATGACACGCTGCAGGTGATCACCCGCGAAGCGCATCGGTTGATGGACGCACGGGTTTCCTCCATTCATCTGCTGGACCCGACCGGTGAGTGGCTCGAAACGCGCGCCAATTGCGGGGCGGGCGAGGTGTATCTCAGCAAGCCCCGGTTGAGCGTCGCGGAAAGCCTGCTGGGGACGGTCATCCGCCGTCAGAGCCTCGTGCAGGAGGAAGACGTCCAGAGTTCGGGTCGCTATCAGCACGGACAGATCGCGCGCGACGAGGGACTGGTTTCGCTCTTGAGCGTGCCGCTCGTGTTTGGCGGCGCCTCCATTGGTGTGCTGAATGTTTACAAGGCCCGTCGTCACACCTTTTCCAACGAGGAACAACGCATCCTGTCCGCCCTCGCCGCCCTGTCAGCCGTGGCCATTGAGAAGGCCCGCCTTTACGAACGCGTGGTGGACGTCGAGGAACAATTACGACGCAGCGAGCAGTTGTCCGCAGTCGGCCTGCTCGCCGCGGAAGTCGCGCACGAGATTCGCAATCCGCTGACCGTGCTCAAGATGTTGTATCATTCCCTCGACCTGAATTTCCCCGAGGATGATCCCCGTTCAAAGGACGCGCGAATCATGGGTGAGAAAATGGATCATATGAACAAAATCGTGGAGCAGATCCTCGACTTTGCACGACGGTCCGAACCCAGCTTCACCTCGGTGGACGCGAATCAGCTCCTCGATGATCTGGCCTTGTTAACCCGCCACAAACTCCAGCAGCAGAACATTGAACTCGTTCGCCGGTCGGAATCCGATTTGCCGATGCTGCGGGCCGACGCCACCCAACTGGAACAGGCCTTTCTCAACCTGACGCTCAATGCCGTTGATGCAATGCCCGAAGGTGGAATCCTGACCGTCGTCACGAAGAAACGGTTGCCGGGAAAACATGGACAGGCGGGCAGCATCCAGATCGATTTCAAAGACACTGGCGTGGGAATGACGGAAGCGCAAACGAAGCAGGTATTTTCCTCGTGGTTCACCGGGGCAAAATCCGGTGGGACCGGGCTCGGATTGGCCATCGTCTCCCGCGTTGTCGAGACGCACGGCGGCAAGGTGACGGTCAAGTCCACCCCAAAAAAGGGCACGACCTTTTCGTTGAGCTTTCCTTTGGAATAGTCGTGGCTACACCTGAAACACGGATTGGAGCCACGCGATGAATCCGGGTGCTGGGACGCGTTTTGGAATCATGGGAATCGCCATCACCAGCGTCGCAATGCCGAGCGTGAGTTAGCTCGATAGGTCATTTGTTTTTGTTCCGTCCTTGCGGCGCGGAGTGCTCCTGTGATCTTCCATCGGTCGGTTTAACGTGTGCCCCTTGTTCAGACCAATATCTCACTAATTTGAATCCGATATACACCATCTCGCAAGGCACCCCAATCGACCACGGACATTACTCCGACTAATCCCGGCTTGCGCGTCGTCTCGGGACTTCGCAGACTGACGGGCCTCTTATGAAAATATCAGCACTGGCTCCGTTTGCGATCGTTGTCGGCTTCGTTTCACTGGCGAGCGGCGGCAATAACTCCAAGAATTTCGCGATTTCACCGGCCCTGCATCCGGGCACGGAGAAGAAGCACGAATCGTTCAACAAAATCTCGAAACAGGGCAAGGCCCCGCTCGTCTTTCTGGGTGATTCCATCACGGCCGGCTGGAGCGGCCGGGGCAAGGCGGTCTGGGAAAAGGATTGGGCTCCGCTGAGCGCGGCGAATTTCGGCATCGGCGGCGACCGCACGGAGCACATTCTCTGGCGTCTTCAAAACGGCAACTACGATGGCCTGAAGCCAAAGCTCACCGTGCTGATGATCGGCACGAACAACACCGGCCACCAGGGCCGCGCAATGCGTGAGCACAACGGCGCAATATACAGCAGCTCGGCCGAACAGACCGCCGAGGGCGTCACCGCAATCGTGAACCTGCTCAAGAAAAAGCAGCCGCAGATGAAGATCCTCCTGCTCGCCATCTTCCCCCGTGGCGCGACGCCGACCGATGCCAAGCGCGTGCAGAACGAGAAGACCAACCGCCTCATCGCCAAACTGGCCGACAACCGGACCGTCCACTTCCTGGACATCAACAAGAAGTTCCTCCAGCCAGACGGCACTCTTTCCAAGGAGATTATGCCCGACCTGCTGCACCCCAACGCCGCCGGCTACCGGATCTGGTCCGACGCGATCGAGGGCAAGGTCAAAGAGTTGATGGGCGAATAGGTCAGCGCTAATCGATCGGGATCCCGTTCAGCTGATTACGGCAGGATATCGAGCAACGCATCAATTGCTTCTTGAGCGAGAGAAATGAAATTACGCTTCGCTTTACCAATTATGCTGGCAAGTCTTCTTTCAGGGTGTGGACCCGCAGGAGTAGGGCCGGGAGAGATTCGGCTCAAGCGTGAGGTCGTTTCGACCGAAGTTGTCGGGGTTTGGAAACTTCACCCTGCTTGCGTTAGTTCCTTAGCGAATGGCAAAACTTTACCTTTGTATTCTGCACCGACCAATGCTGTTCATGAAATAGAGTTTAGAGCCGACGGCACTTGTCTTTTTCGATCAGTCATTGACTATGGCGGCATTCGTACCGGTACCGAATATCTCGATTGCGGAGGCAGTTGGAGCCTGCATCGTGCCTTGGACACTCGCAGTTGCAACTACATCCACATCGGACTAGCACGAGAGTCAGGTACTTACGGGTATTCGTTGAAATTCACAGAGTTGTTTGGAAAACTGGAATTGTGGCAATTCTGGGGCGATCCTGATTCGCCCTTTATTCTGAGGTACGAAAAAGTGCCCAACCGATCGCTTCAGTCTGGGCCGCTGAATACACCAATTTTGACCGGCAATTCAGATTTCAGAGTCGTGCCTCCCAAAGGACACCGACATTAGCCTTTCGGCTAGCCGCTTCATCGCGCCAGCAAAATGGATTCGCATCGCCTATCCCATAAGGACCGAAGGCTCGCCTCATTCGTCCACGCCCACAATAATTCCAATCTGCGATCTTTCGCGGCAATGCAGGAACGATGAATCGCACCGATGGCGCTTTTCGGTCTTTGGGACCGGTGTCATGGGGCGTTGCCCCATGCTGGTATGAATTGGGCCTTCGGCCCTCACTCTCCATCATGAAATTGGCCCCAGACACGATTGAACCAAGAATATCCACCTCACGCCACAGGATCCGGGCAGACGTCGCGGCGACCGCAATCCTTGCAGAAGTCACCCAGATAAAACGTATCGAAGAACTCCATCAGCCGGCTGATGGTTTCCTTGTTATCCGTCAGAAAGCCGGCCTCAAAATTCCTGCGCCGGGGCGACTTGGCTCCCATGCCCGCCCCGGTCAGGTTCGCCGAGCCGACAAAAGCGATACGTCCATCGATCAGGATGCATTTCATGTGGTTGCGGGGACAGAGAAAGCGCTCGAAGTGCTCGGACTCTATCAACTCGGGAAAACGATCGAAGTCCTTACGAAACCTCGGGCCCGGCTCCTTGGCATGGATCAACCGGATGTCGACCCCTGCTCTTATCAGGTCCGCGAACACGGACAGAAAGGTGTCAAACTTCCCCTTCCGCCGCTCCACGTACATGTCCTTGATATCCGCCGTGGCAATCCAGACAAACTTTTCCGCCGTCGGCAGCAGGTCAAGAATGACCCGCTGATAGATTTGTTCGTTGAGCAGCAGTTCATTCATCCGGTGGCATTCTATAAAGAGCCAGTCTGAAAAAGGGAGCGACCCATCATTGGGCGGGTCGGCATCATCACCAGAGTTGCTCCTCGGTTACGTATCGGAACGGATACGCGCCCTCGTCGCGCCTTGGAAATAATACCGCCGCGCTCCTAATCTGCGCCATTCCCTTTTTCAGACACGGTTCTCAGGACGAGGATTGGGATGGGATTCAACCAGCGGACTTCAGCTACGACCCGCGAAAGTTTGGGCATCGGCGAAGATTCTGTCACGTTCCATGAACCGGAGCGCCCCCTCACCCCATCCCTCTTCCCCAGCGGGGGAGAGATTTCGCCGAAAAGGAACTTCGCGCTTTGAACCCCTGAACTGTAGCAGCCGACGTGAGGAGAATCTGACTTCTTTCGCCAAATAGTGTATGAGCCTCCTTACGTCGGCTGCTACCGGGTTCATGGGGAGGGCACCAGACAAAGTTCGCGCCGCGCATGCTTGAACCCGAAGCGCCGGGTCTGGGCATCGTGCCTACAAGTTGTAGGCACGGTGCCCTTCGCAGTGCTACGGAGAACGGGTCACCGGGCGTTCCTCGTATCGGGAGGTTCGTGGAGAGCCTCCTCGATTCCAAGATCGCGCATCGGAGCCGTGAAACACAGATGCAGCGCAACCTTTTGATCCACGTGGAACAAAAGGTTGCGCATAAATTCACGGCACGATTCATGGAAAGGGGCCCGACTTGTCCGCCGAAGCTCAACGAGTAAAGGTGGGAGGACGGGTGAGGGGGATTTCGGGTTCAGTGGAACAAATCGCGAGTCGCGACTCGTTTAAGCTCTCCCGGAAGACGGTGTGTCGTTTCCACCCTGACCGGAATCGGGTCAGCAGACAATGGTTGCCTGGTCCGCAATCCGACTGAACACTGGACGTATGAAATCCGCTCTCACCAGTCTCTGTCTCGCGTTGCTGACAACAGTCCTGGTCGCTGCCGAGAAACTGAATGTGTTGTTCATTGCCGTGGATGATCTGCGTCCGGAACTGGGCTGTTACGGGCGGGCCGCGAAATCGCCGAACATCGATCGGCTGGCGGCCGAGGCGATGCTGTTCGAGCGGGCGTATGTGCAGGTTGCCCTGTGCATGCCGTCGAGGGTGTCGATGCTGACCGGACGTCGACCAGATACGACGGGAGTGGTGGATTTCAGCGTTCGTTTTCGCGACATCCTGCCGGACGTGGTAACGTTGCCGCAGCATTTCAAGAACCACGGTTATCGCGCCGTTGCATTCGGCAAGATCTTCCACAACGACGACAAGGCGTCCTGGAGCGAGCCGTTGTTCAAATCGCAGCGCACCGAGGATGATTACCATACGGAGTTCGGCAAAAACGTATTGAAGTGGATCAAGGAGGATCACCGGCGACTCACCTACGTGTGGGATCTCGGCGACGGCGTCACCAAGACGAAACGACCGGGTGGCCTGCCGTGGGAGGCTCCCGACATCCCGGACAATGCCGTACGCGATGGGCAACTGGCCGATGCCGCCATCGCAAAACTCGGAAAACTGAAGGACGAGCCGTTTTTCCTTGCGGTCGGATTTCACAAACCGCATCTGCCATTCATCGCGCCCAGAAAATACTTCGACCTTTACGACCGTGAGGCCATCACGCCAGCGCCAAATCCGTTTCCACCCGAGGACGCCCCGAAATACGCGACCTATAATTGGAACGACCTGCGACACTACTACGGCATCCCGGACGTCGGTCCGGTTTCGGCCGAACAGGCGCGGGACTTGAAGCATGCCTACCTGGCCTGTGTGAGCTTCATGGATGCGCAAGTCGGTCGGGTGTTGGCCGAACTGGATCGGCTCGGTTTGCGCGAGAAGACAATTGTGGTGCTGTGGGGAGATCATGGCTGGCAGTTGGGCGAACACGGGATGTGGGATAAGCATTCCAACTTCGAGACTTCGACGCGGATTCCCCTGATCGTGCGGGCGCCGGGATACCAACCCGGACGCACCAAGGCCCTGGTCGAGAGCGTCGATCTTTACCCGACTCTCTGCGAACTGACCGGACTTCCGATTGAAAACAGCTTGGAGGGACACAGCTTTGTGCCGTTGCTGGTGAGTCCGGATCGGGATTGGAAGACAGCCGCCTTCAGTCAATACCGGCGAGTGATACCTGGTTACGGCAAGATAGCGCCAGGCATGGGATACT
>CALBIE010000896.1 GCA_937893495.1 uncultured Verrucomicrobiales bacterium
TGCATCCGCGCGACGCAGAGAAGTTCATACACATCCCTTCCACTGCAAGTCACGCAGACGCCAAGGAGGCTTTGGACGGTCTCCGCTCCAGCCTCGCCTCGCTCGGCGTGACAGTTTCCACTGGGCGCGTCGTGGATTTCCGCCTCAAGGATGCCCTGCGAAAGGAACCCGAACGCGGCACCGTGCCGCTGCTTTATCCCTGCCACTTCAATGGCGGCACTGTTCATTGGCCCAAGCTTGAAGCCCGCAAGCCCGACGCCATCCTCGACAACGACGACACCCGCCCGTGGCTGGTTCCCTCCGGCGTGTATCTGCTCACGAAGCGCTTCACGTCCAAAGAAGAACGCCGTCGCGTTGTGGCCTGCCTGTTCGACCCGGACTTGGTGAAAGCCAAATGGATCGGATTCGAGAACCACTTGAATTATTTTCACGCCAACGGTCATGGATTGGAGCGCAATCTGGCCGTCGGCCTCTACGCCTTCCTGAACTCCACCGTCGTTGACCAGTATTTCCGGCGCTTCAGCGGCCACACGCAAGTGAACGCCACCGACCTGCGCACCTTGGCCTACCCCGACCGCGACACGCTCCAAGCGATGGGCCGTGAAATGAAAGTGCTCGACCTCTCGCAGGACGAAATCGACCAACTCGTTACCGAACATCTTCATGCCTGCCGTTAAACCCAACCGTAAAACCGTCGCCCGGAAAAGGCGGCTTGCAGAAACCATCGAGGCCTTGGCGGCTTTGCAGTTCGGTCCTAAGCAGCGGAACGCAACTGCCGCCTACACGTTGCTGGCGCTGCTCGACCTTCAGCCCGATGCACCGTGGGCAGAGGCGCAAGCTCCGCTGCGCGGAATCACCCCGATTATCGACTTCATCGCCACTGCCTACGGCAACCGCTACGCGCCAAACACGCGGGAAACCATCCGCGACGATGCGGTGAAATTCTTCGTCGAGGAAGGTCTGCTGCTCCGCAATCCCGACGACCCCAACCGCCCGACCAACAGCGGCAAAACGGTGTATCAAATCGAGCCGACCGCCCTCGCTCTCTTCCGCAAGTTCGGAACCCCCAAATGGATTCTCACCCTGAGGCGCTACCTCGCCAGCCGCGAAACCCTCAAACACGAGATTGCCCGAAAACGTGACCTTGCCCGGGTTCCAGTCACTTTGCCCGACGGCTCCCACGTCGCGCTCTCGCCCGGCGGACAGAATCCACTCATTAAGGCCATCATCGAACTATTCTGCCCCGCGTTCGCTCCTGGCGGCGTGGTTCTCTACATTGGTGATACGGAAAACAAGTCTGCCAACATGAAGGTTCAAGGCTTGGCCGCGCTCGGAGTCACCTTGGATTCCGCCGCCAAGGTTCCCGATGTCATCGTCCACCACACTGCGAAGAACTGGCTTCTGCTCATCGAAGCCGTCACGAGCGCCGGGCCGGTGGACGGCAAGCGCCGCAAAGAACTCAAAGACTTGTTCGCCGGGTGCAAAGCGGGCCTCGTGTTCGTTACCGCCTTCGAAAACCGCCGCACCATGCAGACCTTCGTCTCGCACATCGCCTGGGAATCCGAGGTCTGGATCGCCGAAGACCCCGACCACATGATCCACTTCAACGGCGAGCGATTCCTCGGGCCGTATCCCGACGTGATTCCGACAAAGTGACTCTCTGACCGCGATGATTGAATCTATTACCATTGCCGACATCGCAACTTTCGGAAGTACTCCCGAAGCATTGGGCGGCTTGTCTCAATTCAATTATCTGTTCGGCTCGAACGGCACCGGAAAAACCACAGTCAGTCGCGTCATTGCAGATGAAAACAGTTTCCCAACGTGTAAGGTGACTTGGAAGTCAGGAACAAAACTGCAGCCAATGGTTTACAACCACGATTTCGTGGAGCGGAACTTCACTCAATCGACGGAACTAAAGGGCGTTTTTACGTTGGGCGAAAAGCAGGTCGATACGCTCACCAAGATCGCCGCTGCGAAGGTCGAGCTCGACAGACTCACTACGAAAATCGAATACCTGACTCAGGCGCTGCAAGGTGCGGATGGAGCAGGCGGCAAGAAGGGCGAGTTGGCGACTCTTGAGGCAGGCTTGAAAGACAAGTGCTGGGCGCAGAAGCAAAAACACGATGCCAAACTCCAAGGCGCGTTCGAGGGCTATCGAGGAAGCTCGGAGAAGTTCAAAGCTAAGGTAGTCCTAGAGTTGACGGGAAACACCGCCACGCTTCTGACTTTAGCGGAGCTAAAGAAGAAGTCGGAATCAATCTTCGGCCCAACGCCCACCACCGAGCAGGTCGTCCCTGCGGTTGAAACGGCAAAGCTGATCGCCCACGAATCCGACCTAATTCTGAAGAAGCGAGTCATCGGCAAGGATGACGTCGATATCGCTGCGATGATCAAGAAGCTGGGGAACAGCGATTGGGTCCGTGAAGGCCGGGCATTCTACGACGAGAACGGCAGCGTATGTCCGTTTTGCCAACAGGGCACGACCGAGGCCTTCGCTCAGAGTCTGAACGAGTATTTCGATGAGACGTTTGTGACGGACAGCAAGTCCATCGACGACCTCGCCACCAACTATTCAACGGACGCTGCCCGCCTTCAGCAGCAGATCGCGGCGGTCATCGCGGCACCGTCACGGTTCTTGGATGTTGAGAAACTGAAAACGGAAAAGGAACTGCTCGACTCAATGGTGACAATCAACGTCCAGCGGCTTGCTGGTAAAAAGAAGGAGGCGAGTCAGGTTGTTGAACTGGAATCCCTGGGCAACGTAGCCACAGCAATCGAGGAGTTGATTGATTCCGCCAATGTTCTTGTCGCGGCACATAACAAGATGGTCGAGAATCTCACTCAAGAGCGCAGCACGCTGACATCGCAGGTGTGGAAGTATGTGCTG
>CALBIE010000897.1 GCA_937893495.1 uncultured Verrucomicrobiales bacterium
CGGGCTGCGTGGAGCGTCGCCTTTGTCACGCTCCTCGCGGAAATTGATCTGGATTTTGGAATCTCCCGAAAATTCAGGCCCGCCAAATACCTGGTGGTGGCAATCGGAGATCGCAACGTAAAGATGCCTCAATCCGACTGATGCCAACACGACCCGAGGCCGAACAGGTGCCAACCGGGTGCCGCTTCCAATCGCTCTCGTTTTCGTCGAGTCGGAAACCTGGGCGAACCACTCACCGAATCGCCGAATAATCCGTAGCCTTCATGTAGATCGAATCCGGGGCCTCGGCCAAACGACCAACGCCGGAGGCCTGAGCGGCTTTCTTCCAATCCGCATCCGCGAGAAAGGCCTTCCACGATTTGCCCGCCGCTTCCCTGCTATCGTGCTTGATGATGTAGATCAGCGTGTCGCTGGACTGCGGTTCGTCGGTCGGATGCCAATAGGCGACCGATTTCATGCCGTACTTGTCGAAGAGCCGAATCGTGTGATCGTGAAAGCGGGCGTCGAGCTTGCCGAGTTTGCCCGGCGCTGCTTTGTAAATTCGCAGTTCGAACACATCGTCCTCGTCCGCATTGCCATTCTTCCACGCGGGATCGGAACCGAACGCCCTCCACGAAGCTTTCGCCGCCTCGCGACTCTCATGCCGGATGACGTAGATAAGGGTGTTCTTAGATTTCTTCTCATCGGTCGGAACCCAATAACCGACCGACTCAATTCCGTGCTTCTTGAACAGGCGCACCGTGTGGTCGCGAAAACGCGCATTGAGGTTGTCGAGCTTCCCTTCGTTGGTGGTGTAGGTCCGCAACTCAAAGACAGCGCTTTGGGACAATGACGCAAATGAGCCGAGCAACACGGTCGCGATAATCGCAGGGAATATTCGTTTCATAGATGGTTTCTTTTCAATTCGGACATGCCTGTCAACCGAGGATGTTTCTTCCCAACCCGAAGCGTCAATCTTTCAGATCCTTAATCCAGATGTTGCGAAAATTCACTGGGTTGCCGTGGTCTTGCATCTGCAACGGACCTTTCTCGCCGTGTTTCTGGTATTCGGAAATCGAGTGCGAGCCTCGCCAACCGGTCCCGCCGGAAAGTTCGACGTTGTCCTGAATGACGTGGCCGTTGTGGATGACATGAAACTTCGCCTTGCGGGTTACATTTCCTTCTTCGTCAAAAACAGGTCGGTGAAAGGTGATGTCATACGTCTGCCACTCGCCCGGCTTGCGGCTGGCGTTGACCAACGGCTTTGAGCGACCGTAAAGGGCGCCGCATTGGCCGTCCGGATACGTGGTGTTCCCGTAACTGTCCAGCACCTGGATTTCATACTGACCCATCAGAAAGACACCACTGTTCCCCCTGCCCTGCCCGTTGCCTTTCGCGACGCTTGGGGTGGCAAACTCAATGTGCAATCGGCAGGAACCAAACGTCTGTTTGCTTTGAATGTATCCCTTGCCCGACTCCAGCGCACCATCCACCAGCTTCCACGTGGTCGGCTTGCCGCTGGTGGTGGTCCAGTTCTTCACCGTGTCTTCCGTTCCGTCAAAGAGGACGATCGCCTTCTTGGGTGGCTTGGCTGCTTCGGCATCGTAAGGTTTGGGTTCAACGACCGGTGGTTGCGGCTGCTTTTTCGGATCAGTCTCATGAACCTTGATGCCGTCGATGAACATGTACTCCACCTTCTTGCCGTTCACCTCGCGGATTTCCTTCCGGATTTCAGGTTGGGCTGAAAATACCGGAAGAACGGCGGAAGCGATAAAGATGCCGGATAAAATGAATCGGATTTTCATGAACGGAGTCTTCGAAAAAACTCGTCCACGTCAAGGATGCGATTGAACCGTTCTTCATGCCCGCACCGATGGGCAGAGCCGAGCCGTTCTATCAGTTCCGACTTTGCCATTGAGCATCCCGGCAGCGCCCCACAATGGCTTGAGAACGAAAGATTGCAAACTCGCGCGTCCGAAACCGCCTGAAGGCGGAACTCCAAACGGGGGCAACGCCCGAATGCGCCCTCTTTGCCATTGGCGGAAGGTTCGCCCCAACCTTCTTATCCGACCACGGTTTTTCCATTTGCTGATTCAAAATTTATGGCAAGGTATGCGAACCATGAATTTCGGCCAGATTGCAATTCCTCTTGCGCTGACGCTCAATCTCATCACCAAGGCATCAGGTGCCGACTTCGGTCGCGACATCCTGCCAATCCTTTCGGGGAAATGTTTTCAATGCCACGGCCCGGATGAGAAGAAACGGAAGGCGGAATTGCGGCTGGATATCCGGTCAGGCTCCCGCGCTGATCTGGGCGGTCATGCCGCCATTGTTCCCGGCAAACCAGGCGCGAGCGAACTCATCAAGCGAGTGGAGTCCAGCGATCCGGATGAAATGATGCCGCCGCCAAAATCCAAGTTTTCCCTTTCCGATCGCGAGCGCAAACTGCTGCGCCAGTGGATCGCTGAAGGGGGCGACTACGAACAGCACTGGGCATTCGAGGCACCAACGAAAGCCGCTGCGGACGGAATCGATCAACTGGTTGCCGCGAAATTGGCCAGCGAAGGATTGAAACATTCACAGCGTGCGAATGCCGAAACCATGTGTCGTCGCCTTTACCTCGACCTGACAGGACTGCCGCCGTCACCGAAGGAGATTGACGCGTTTGCCGCGGAAGCAAAAAGGGATTGGAACAGTGCCGTGGACACACTGACAACGCGGCTGATCAAAACCGATGCCTATGCCGAAAAATGGGCACGCCACTGGCTGGACGTGGCCCGCTATGCGGACTCCAATGGTTTTGAAAAGGATATGCCCCGCGAACAATGGGCGTGGCGTGACTGGGTGATCCAGTCCTACGCGAAGGATCAACCCTACGACCAGTTCGTGATCGAGCAGATTGCCGGGGACATGATTCCGAATCGAACACAGGATCAACTGGTTGCCACCGGATTTCTCCGCAACGGGATGGTGAACGAGGAAGGGGCCATTGTTTACGAACAGTTCCGGCTTGAAGGCGTTTTTGATCGAATGGATTGCATCGGCAAAGCCGTGCTCGGTCTGAGTCTGCAATGCGCCCAGTGTCACTCGCACAAATTCGATCCGATTACCCAGGACGAATACTACGGCATGTTCGCCTTCCTCAACGACACCTATGAAGCTCAGTCCTGGGTTTACACAACGGCACAGGAGAACAAGATCAAGTCGATCAAGCAGCAGGTTGCCGGCATCGAGGACCAGATCAGGAAACAGGTGCCGGATTGGCGGAAGCAGTTGGACGGGTGGATCAAGGCGGAACGCGAGCGCGAGGCCGGATGGGAAAACCTCGACACGATCGAGCAGGTCTGGGAAGGCGGGCTCAATCATCCCGAGAAACTCTCCGACCAGAGCATCATCGTCCTCGGCCACCCGAGCACCAGCGGCAAGTTGTTCGTCACCGCCAAACCGAAGACGAGAACGATCAGCGCCTTTCGAATCGAGGCGCTGCGATACGGCGATCTGCCGTTCGGCGGCCCGGGGCGAAGTTATCGCGGTATGTTTGCAATCTCGGAAATCGAAGCCTGGACCAAGTCACCGACTGACAAATCATGGGTGAAAATGAAACTTACAAAAGCGGCAGCCGACTTCGCCGAGAAGGAACACGAGGTGGAGCCATTCTTTCTCAACAAGCGCGGTGGCAAGACCGAGGACGACCGGAAAATCGGACCGGCATCATTCCTGATCGACGACAACGACAAAACGGCATGGCGACCGGATCGGGGACCAATCTTGCGTCACACGGATTCGGTCGTATTGGTCGCACCCGCAACACCGCTGCAATTGCCGGAAGGCGCCGAAATCAAACTGCGAATCATACAGAACCACGGTGGCGATGGCGGCATTGACAATCAACAGCTTGGCCGCTTTCGCGTTGGCGTGACCGCCGCAGCCAATCCATCCGTCGCGCCCCACGACCATGCCGCAACCCTGGCGCTCAGCAAACCGAACCGGACCAGCGAGGACGAGGCAATCTTGTTCCGCGCCTGGCGAAATGGCGTAAAGAAACTTCAGCCGCTGAACGACAAAATCGCCAAACTTGAAACCGGATTCCCCGAAGCTTCCACCAGCGTGCTTCACGCCGCCGAACCGGTCGCCTCAGAACGGCGTGAAACCCACCTCTTCGACCGGGGTGCCTGGAACAAACCGAAACATGCAGTCAAACCACACACGCCGGCGCTCCTGCCCCCTTTGAACAACAATCGTCCGACCCGGCTCGATTTTGCCCGATGGCTTGTCGATTCACGCAATCCGCTTACGGCGCGTGTCGAGGTCAATCGAATCTGGCAGGCAATTTTCGGCAATGGGCTGGTGGAGACATCCGAAGACTTCGGCACTCGCGCCAAAACGCCGGAACACCAGGCCGTGCTCGACTGGCTCGCCGCGGATTTCATGGAGCACAAGTGGAGTCGCAAACACCTCATTCGGCGCATCGTCAGCAGCGAAACCTATCAGCAGACTTCACAGGCGACTCCACATCTGCTTGAACGCGATCCACGAAATCGACTGCTGACCCGAGGCCCGCGTTTTCGCGCCGAGGCTGAGGTGGTGCGCGATATCGTGCTCACGTCCGCCGGTCTTTTGAATCGGCAAATCGGCGGCGAGAGTTTCTTCCCCCCCGTGCCGCAGAGTCTGCTCGATTACAATTATTTCAAGCCCGACTACTGGGAAGCCGCCAAGCCACCCGAACGATACCGACGTTCGCTTTATATGTTCCGCAAACGCGCGATGCCCGATCCGGTCATGGCAACCTTTGATGCGCCCAACTCCGATTCGGCCTGCGCACGTCGGGTGCGCTCAAATACTCCACTGGCCGCGCTGGTGACACTCAACGAACCGGTCTTCGTCGAAGCCGCGAAGGCGATGGCGTTGCGCATCGTGCGCGAAGGCGGATTGGGCGACGCGGATTGGATTGATTACGGCTACCGTCTGACCACCGGTCGCCCGGTCAAGCCGGTTGAGCGGAATGAACTTCTGCGTTTTCTAAAATCTCAGCGCCAGCGCCTGGCCGACGGCTGGCTGTCCATCTCCAAGGTGGGATTCGCCGAACCGGAGAATCAACCCACGCTGCCAAAGGGCGTGACTCCGCAGGATGTCGCCGCCTGGACGATTGCGTCCCGCGTGTTGCTGAACCTTGATGAAACCTTGACCAAGAACTGATTACGATGAACCAAGAACTCCATACCTTCCGCGCCAATCTGCTGCGTCGTCGCTGGTTCCTCCGCGATTGCGGGATGGGCATGGCCGGCCTCGCCCTGAACTCCCTTCTCGCGCAAGACACCCGCGCGGCCAGGCCCGTCGGTCCGCTGGCACCCAAGCGGCCCCATTTCGGTGGCAAAGTGAAGCGCGTCATTTA
This sequence comes from uncultured Verrucomicrobiales bacterium, assembly GCA_937893495.1. Classification (GTDB taxonomy): domain Bacteria; phylum Verrucomicrobiota; class Verrucomicrobiia; order Limisphaerales; family JAYPXF01; genus CALBIE01. Next base: position 5,372 of record CALBIE010000897.1, read on the forward strand.
TCTCTTTCAGGCTGGCGCACCCAGCCATCTGGAGCTCTTTGACAACAAACCGGAACTCACCAAACGCGACGGCCAGCTCCCGCCGAAGGAATTGCTGAAAGACTACCGGGCCGCCTTCATCAATCCCAACTCCGCGCTTCTCGGTCCGAAGTATGCCTTTGAAAAGCACGGTCAATGCGGGATGGAATTGAGCGAGATCCTCCCGCATACCGCCTCCATCGCGGATGAGCTTTGCCTGATTCGATCGATGCACACGGAAGCCGTCAATCACGCCCCGGCCCAGATTTTCATGAACACCGGTTCCCAGCAATTCGGCCGGCCGAGTTTCGGAGCATGGACGCTGTACGGGCTCGGCAGTCACAGCCGAGACCTACCCGGCTACGTCGTGCTGACCAGCGCCAAAGGAACCAGTGGCGGTGCGTCGAATTACGGCTGCGGTTTCCTGCCGACGGTCTATGGTTCCGTGCCGTTTCGCGGCCAGGGCGACCCCATTCTCTACCTCAGTAATCCCGCGGGCATTGACGATGAAACCCAGCGCGCTTCACTCGACACCCTCAACCGCCTCAATCAAATGACGCTGGCGGAAATCGCTGATCCAGAAACCGCCGCCCGGATTCAGAGCTATGAATCCGCCTATCGCCTGCAAAGCAGCGCACCGGAACTGATGGATCTTTCGCAGGAACCTCAGCATGTTCTCGACCTCTACGGCATTCGCGACAAGAACGAATCCACCTTTGCCCGCAACTGCCTTCTCGCCCGTCGCCTGCTTGAGCGCGACGTCCGTTTCGTCCAACTCTTCCACGAAATCTGGGATCAGCACGGCGACCTCAAGCGGGCAATCAAAAAGAACTGCCAGGACACCGACCAACCCGCCGCCGCGTTGATAAAGGATCTGAAGGCGCGCGGGATGCTCGACGACACGCTGGTGATCTGGGCGGGAGAATTTGGTCGCACGCCGATGGTTCAGGGCGGCAACGACGGGCGCGACCACCACAACCGGAGTTTCTCAATCTGGATGGCGGGTGGAGGAATCCGCAAAGGCCACATCTACGGCGAATCCGACGACCTCGGCTTCAATGTGGCCCGCGATCCCGTCCACGTCCACGACCTCAACGCCACACTTCTGCATCTGCTCGGTTTCGATCACGAAAAGCTCACCTATCGCTTTCAGGGCCGCGACTACCGCCTCACCGACGTGCACGGTAAAGTGGTGAATGGAATTTTGTCGTGACAGGCACTGGAACCGCCTCGCCAGATGTTGCCATGCGACGTGATGCGTGAACGCATCCGCGAAGCGGACCGGATTCTCTATCAACGCAAAGCGACCTGAATCTTAAACGCAGAGGGCGCAGAGGCGCAGAGAACCACAGAGAAAGGGACCCAATGAGCGAGGAACGAGATAAGTGCACAGAACACAGTTCACAGTTCATAGAACGCCAGTCGGTTCTTTTACACTCAGCGCCTTTGCGCCCTTTGCGTTAAAAATGAACAGGGCCAAACAACTGATCGCCGAGGTGATCGAGGTGAATAGCACGCTCCCACCGATCGTGTTGCGGAACTCGTGCCGATTTGGAAATCGGCGCTCCGATGGGAGCCGGAGCACAGGCATGTTGCCGGCTTAAACGTTTTCGCAACACCGGGGATTCGCTTCCAACCGAAGCCGGGGCGTTGGCATGCCTGGTTTAAGCCGGAACCATGCAATTGGATCGGCAGGAGCGCGGAATTCATTCCGCAGAAGCGTCCACTTTTCACCAGCGTTCACGCGCTTTCCCACGTCGTCGGGACTCCACACCATTTCGTGTTTCAGAACCACCCATCAAAATCCACGGGAACCAATTGGCAAATCCACGTTTCTGCGGAATAAATTCCGCGCTCCGTCTGCATCGTTCTGGTTAAGCCCCCACTCCCTTCCCGACAACGCTTGCCGGGGAGAGCGCAGGAACCTAGTTTTGCGGCGACTCGTCCGTGATTGTGCCATGAATTTTCCCGACTATTTCGTCAGTTGCGACTGGGGGACTTCCTCGTTTCGCCTGCGCCTGATCGAATCCACCCAAGTGACCGTCATCGCGGAAGTTCGGAGTGGCCACGGCATCCGGTCGCTTCACGACACGCTTCCGCCGGGGACTTGGACGAACGAACGGGATGCTGCTTTCGCTGGATTTCTTGGTGAGAAGCTCGGCGAACTGATGGCCCACGTTCCAGCGGGCATTGAGGTTTGCCACGTCATGATTTCCGGGATGGCGTCATCGACCATCGGTTGGCGCGAATTGCCGTATTCGCCAGTCCCGCTGCAACTCGACGGCTCCAATGTTGGACACGAACGAATCGCCCTCAAGACCAAGGATGACCGTGAGTTCGAAGTATTTCTGATCTCCGGAGTTCGCACGGATCGGGACATCATGCGCGGCGAGGAAACCGAAGTGCTGGGTATCCTCAATCATCCGCTTTATGTGCGACACGCTCGCAGCTCGGTCATCGTGCTGCCCGGCACCCACAGCAAACACATCCTGGTGCAGGACGGCCGGATCATCGATTGGCACACGTTCATGACCGGTGAGCTGTTCGAAGTTTTGACCACGGCGACGATTCTGAAGGCGACCACAGAAATTTCCAGTGACGAACCAAACTCGCCAGTGGAGGCGGGCGATGCTTTTCGCGAAGGCGTCGTCGAAGGCTTTGACTCGGGTATGGAGGCGGGGATTTTCCGCGCACGGGTTCGGGGCGTGTTGGATGGCGCGAGCAACGCTGCAAACCGGGAATTCCTCAGCGGACTGCTGATCGGCTCGGAGTTGCGGCAGGCCCTGCAAATGGCGGACGGACGTCCGTTGCTGATCGCCGAGCCGACGGTTTCCAAGCGTTATGAACGCGCCTTTGAAGCCATTTGGAAATCTACTGTGAATCCCAATTCACCCTTTCCGCAGGTCGTCGTCATCGATCTGCCGGAAGGCGGAGCAGCGCTTTATGGCCATGCATTTCTGTTGAAACGATGGCTGGGTGCGGCTGAAATTCCCCGGACATGAGCGATACGGTCTTTAACGAGCTTTTTCAACGCCGGCCGTTGGTCGGTATCCTGCGGGGTTTTCGTCGAAAGCAAATCGAGCCCATCGTCAAAGCCTGCCTGGCGGGCGGACTGACCAATCTCGAGATCACCATGAACACCGAAGGTGCCGGAGATCAAATTCGGGCAGCCATCGACGCCGCTCTGGGAAGGATGAACATCGGTGCCGGCACCGTCACGACGGACCAGAGGCTGACACTGGCCGTCGAAGCAGGCGCCTCGTTCATCGTAACACCGGCCGTCATCCCCGGCGTGATTGAACGCTGTCGCGAATTGGAGTTGCCCGTTATTCCCGGTGCCTTCACTCCCACCGAGGTCTGGCAGGCATGGGAGGCCGGCGCGGCAATGGTGAAGCTTTTCCCCGCCGGTCTGGGTGGCCCGGACTACGTCCGATCGCTGAAGGGGCCGTTGCCCGAAATCAAACTCATGGCCACCGGCGGCGTCTCACTCGACACGTTCGAGGAGTATCTCAAGGCGGGTGCCGAAGGCTTCGGCCTGGGAGGACCGTTGTTCAAACGCGAACGAATCGACGCAGGCGATTGGGAATGGCTCACCGGGCAGGTCCGGAGTTACTGCGAAATCTACAATGCGTTCCAAAATGCCTGACCGGCTTGACAGCCCATCCGGGATGTATTGCCAGTGATTGTCGTTTCAGATTCCGATCGAGAGCATCGGCCTTTGGCGCATCTCAGTTTATTGCATATCCGTCGCCGGCCAAGGCAGGCACGCACCGTTCTCCCTCCCCATGAACCGGACGGAGCGCGGGACGCCCCGGTGAGGGCACCGGGCCTACAAGATGTAGGCCGGGTCCCCTGACCCGGCGCTTCGGGTTCAAGGTTACCCAGCGCGAAAGACCTTTTTGGCGAAATCTCTCCCCGCGAGGGACGAGTGGGGAGGGGAACGTATCCATTCCTGTTTACCAACGAATCTCCCCTCCCCGGCCCTCTCCTCCATTCCCATGGAGGAGAGGGAGACCAACCGCCGCCTTCGAACCTGTTCCGGCACTTGCAGGAAAGTGGGATGCGGCGCAATTGAAACCGAATCGCTTTGGACTGCGGTGGCAGAGCCCTGAAAGGGCGGCAACACCACTTTCCTCGCGGAAGGCACCAACCGCAATCCCTTCGCCGGAAAACCAACGCCCGACACCTCCTTCATGCGCCACCTTTCCGGCGAGATCACGACTCACACCCACGCCCCAAAGCGGTGTCGACTCCCCTTCGGGGCTCTGCCACCGCACTCCACATGGCCCTCGGCCTGCACATCCTCCACTTCCCCCGCGATGCCCGGAGCGGCCAAACTGGGAGAGTCCCTCGACAGAGCCGATGGATTTCCTTTTCACATCAAGGCGGGAAGGTTTTGAAACATTGCGGACTCGAAATGAAAAAACCCGTCCGGAATTCCGGACGGGTTCGTGAAATCACCCGGTCGATTATCGACGTTTCGAGGCTTTGCCCTCGGCTTCCGCTGCGGCCTTATCTGACTCCAACATTTCTCGTTCCTTTTCCGACAAGGGTCGCGAGGAGATAAACCGTTCTCGAATACGGTAGCCGTATCCGATTTTCACATCCGGATCCTTTCGCGTTCCGGCAATCGGCATCAACACGAGATCCCGCCAATCCACAGTCGCCCGATATCCGTTTGGCGTTAACCACGAGTCGCCGTAAGTAAAACACATCCCCGCCGGCAAAATCTTTTCCTCAGCAACACGGCGATAAAAATCCGCAATCTTGGGATGCAGGTCGGGATTCTTGACGCGAATGACGCGGATCGCAGCAATCACCTCGTCCATCGTCAGCGGATCGGTTCCCGGCGTGGTTTCGTTGAATTCGGCGAGCGCCTTTTCGAGTGGCATGTCCTTCTGCGATCCGTCGTGAACCCGGCGCAGCATCATCCGACTTTGGGCAGCCTGCTGGGGTGTTCGCCGGAGATGTTGCGTGGTCGGTTTGGCATCCTTTTGCGAAGTAGCGGTCTTTTCAAGCTGCTTCTCTTTCGCCGCTGGCGGAGCGTCATCGGCCCGGGCCGGGACAATGAAAAGCGCAGCCATCATTGCCACGCACAACAGGCCGGGAGCAAGCGCGTTGAGCCAGTTGTTCGCCGACAATCCGACCTCCGGCGTTTGTCCCACGATTCGTCTGATGCGGCGCAATAAGGAACCCCCATCGGCCGCCATCGCGGTTGGAATGGCCGCCCCGCGCAATTCGTCAATGGCGATCAAGGCGCGTGCGTACACCGCCCGGTCCGTGAAACCCAGCGCGGTGTCATCGCAACATACTTCGCGATCCCGCCGGACTTCACGCGACACCCACCAGACGCAGGGGTGATAAAACAAAACCGTTTCAATCATGGTCTGGACGACATTGACCAGATAGTCGTGCCGGCGGACGTGTGCGAGTTCATGAGCTATAATCCCTTCCAATTGTGATGGCGTCAGACCGCTGATAACGCTTGCCGGGAGTAATATCATCGGCCGCAGATAGCCCACAACAACAGGAACACCAACCCGCGACGATTCAGCGATTTCAATGATTTTTGAAATTTGCAGCCGGGTTTTGAGCCGTTCGAGAATCGCGTTTACGGCTGCGCTTGTCGGAGTCGTTTCTCTTCTGATTTGTCTAACGAAATAGAATCCGTGCAACGGGCGCAATGAAAGCAGGATGACGCCAAATCCCCATGCGATCACCCCTTACGGGAGCACGGCATGCACCTGTGGCTGCATAATGTTCAGCCAAGATCGCACGGCACCTGCTTCCGACGCCGCCGAGGTCGCGTGACCAATGGCTGTCGTATTGTTCAATTGCGCGGGCACCGAGCCGTTCACAGCCGCGCTCGCACCAATTGATTCGCCCCCTCCGGGAGCAGCGGCAGTCGCCTGAAAGAAGGACAGCATTGGCGCGGCGAGCATCAACGGTAGCGCGACACAGCCGGCCCAGTAACGAATCCGCGCCGACCGACGAGCGAAAGCGGTGACACCAACATAAACGAGGGTGATGAGGCCGATCTGCCAGCAGGAGTGCAGCAGCGTCCATCCGAGTTTTTCGATCAAGGTCGATTCGATCAGTGTGTTGAGAATATTCATGAGTCTGTTCCTTCCAATTCATCGAGCAGTCGACGGATTTCCTTGCGATCTTCCAACGATGGCCGACCCGAAGAAAGGGCCTGCGTCACGAGCTGCGGCTGTGATCTGATGAGAGGGTCATTTGACCAACGGTTTCAGCCCGGCGGCCCAGCGGATGGCCTCGTTGATGTGCTGTTTGCCAAATGCGGTTTCTTGGCGCGCTCCGTCCACCTTCTTTCCTGGTCAGCGTCTTCAGGAGGCCCTCCAATTCGCCCCGCTTTTCGGCCTCTGAAAAAAAGAGGTTGGTGGTTTCGCCCGGGTCAGTTGCGAGATTGAAAAGCTGGCCGGTCGCCTTGGGGGCGGTTTCGGGCAAGGCGTATTTCTCCAGATTACCCCGGGTGTAGTTGTTGCCGTCAGAACCCATGTGGTTCAGGTATTTCCAATCGCCCTGACGCAGCTGAAATTCGCCACGAAAGCTCTGGGTAAGCAGGTGGGGGGCGGATTTGTCGGCTCTCATCCTGCGTGCCAATCATCGCCCGAAGCATGTCGAAGCTGTCCACTGCCGCGTCATCCGGAAGTGTGTATCCGACAACGGATGCAAGGGTGGCGAAAATATCCGTGGTGTTGATCATCTGCTTCGAAACCCTTCCGGCCGGAATCCGACCGGGCCAGCGCGCGATGAAAGGAACGCGATGCCCACCCTCCCAACCGTCGCGCTTCATCCCGCGAAATCCTCCGGCGGCATCGTGATCGTGATTCAGCCGCATCCACTCGGTATGGACAGTTTCCGGTCCGTTGTCGGAGGTGAAAAGAACCAGGGTCTCGTCATCAATTCCCATGCGCTGAAGGGCATCCAGCAGACGACCGGTCAGTGCATCGAGTTCGTAAACGAAATCACCACGTGGTCCGCCCTTGGTCTTGCCGTTGAACTCCGGTGCAGGCAGAACCGGCGCATGCGCAATCTGCGTGCAAAAGACCGCGAAGAAGGGTTTGTACAGGTGATCCTTTCTGTGCCTGGCGATGAACCCGAGCGTCTTGTCGTAGAAGAGAAGGTCGGCATCGACGAACTTGTAGTCGTGACGCCATCCAACGTTCGTCATTGTCCCAGCGCCACTTGCCACCCGGATTGGGAAGGCTGGTTGCGACTACATCCCCCACTTGGTCAGCGGCGGCCTCCCTGCTACACCGGCGCGAAAGAAGGACAACCGACCCATCTTCCCAGGTGAAGCCTCGCCCGCACATCAAAGGCAGACAAGGTAGCGGAGCTGTTGGAAGACGTTTTGCCTGAATTCATGTCCCCAGCAGAATTCAGATCAACGTTTCATGATTCAGGCATTCAGAAGGAGGTGGTGACAGATTCGGAAAATGAGACACCGAAAGAGAAAGACCTGAGTGGCGCTTAGCCGGAACGATGCA
>CALBIE010000898.1 GCA_937893495.1 uncultured Verrucomicrobiales bacterium
TCGTCATCGGGGATGGCGACCAGGCTCGAACTAAACTCGGCGGCGTGCTGGCAACGATTTGTCCGGCAGACAAAAAGATCATTCACGGAATGCGCGATGCGATTCTCGCGCCCTGTGCGGTGGCCGAATCGGGATCATCAACGTAAATCCGATTCGCCTTCGGAATTAAAGCGGGCTTACTCTCCGGCCCCCGGAACGGGCTGCTTTCAAGTTTTCAATAAACTTCACAAATCCGCTCTCGCAGCCTGATCGGATATCACTTCCTGAAGCTGTCCTGAAACAGTGTTTTCCAACCATACCCTTCGCGACCGAGAAACGCTGGACTGCGAGCACGACTTGACCTAGTTTCCGGCCGATGTCGAAAGCTGGCAAAAAGGCCGTGGACAAGAACGAGTTGCCGTTCGAAGAGGCGCTCGAGAAACTGGAATCCATCGTTGAATCGATGGAAAGCGACGATTTGCCTCTGGAATCCCTTCTCGAACGCTACGAGGAGGGCACGAAATTGGCCGCAGTATGCCAGCAAAAACTCGCGGTCGCCGAACTTCGCATCAAAAAATTGGAACAGGACAAAGACGGGAACCCTGCCCTGACCGATTTTGACAACCCCGATTCGGCGGCCGAGTGACCGGCTGTAAATCAAGGTTTTTGGTTCTCCGGGTTGCGATCCCGCCCTTCAATCCCTAAACTGAACGTTTGTTGAAGACTTTGGCCAATACGTTTAGCAAGAGATAGATACATATGAGTGGTTATCTGGAAATGGTGGACAATCCGTCCCATATCAAGAAGCTGACGGTCGAGCAATTGACCGAGCTAGCAGGCGAAGTCCGACAGGAACTCATCACTAAACTGGCCAATACCGGCGGCCATTTAGGGCCGAATCTGGGCGTCGTCGAGTTGACCATCGCGATGCATAAGATTTTCACCTCTCCCAAAGACAAATTTGTCTGGGACGTCAGCCATCAGGTTTATGTGCACAAGATTTTCACCGGTCGGAAGGATCGGTTTCACACCATTCGCACGACCGATGGACTGAACGGATTCGCGCTTCGCACGGAGAGTGAACACGACTGTTATGGCGCGGGCCACGCTGGCACCGCAATTTCCGCCGCTCTGGGAATGTGCGCCGCGCGCGATACGCGGGGCTCTGATGAAAACGTCGTTTGTGTTTTTGGCGACGCCGCATTGACCAACGGAATTTCATTCGAGGGCCTGAACAACATTGCCAACACGACCAAGAAGTTTATCGGGATTCTCAATGACAACGAATGGTCAATTGCAAAAAACGTCGGTGCCATCTCCGGTTATTTGAACCGGATTACGACCAACCAGACTTACAATCGACTGCATCGTGATGTGTCGGACTTGATCAGTAAGCTGCCAATGGGCGACCTGGCACGCAAGCTGGGCCACAAAGCCGAGGAAGCCGTTCGCGGCGCGTTCAATGTCGTCGGACTTGAGAAGAAGCCGACGGAGATGGACAAGGATGGTCGCGGCGGCAACGGCAACCTGATTCTTTTCGAAGAACTCGGTCTCAAATACATCGGTCCGATTGACGGTCACAATCTGAGTGAACTCATCAAAGCGCTTGAGTTTGCCCGCGACGCAGAATTCCCGGTCGTGCTTCATGTCATCACGCAGAAGGGAAAAGGGTTCGATGCGGCCCTGGATCACCCGGAGAAGTTTCACGGCCTTGGGCCGTACGATCCCAACACGGGCAAGACGGCGGCCACCAAACCGGGTACGCCACCGGCTTATCAGGAGGTCTTCGGCAATACCATGGTCCGACTTTGCGAAAAGGATCCGTCGATTGTTGGAATCACGGCAGCGATGCCCAGCGGCACGGGATTGAAGGCCTTGGAAAAAGCCTGTCCAACGAAGTATTTCGATGTGGGCATCGCCGAGGAACATGCTGTGCTCTTTGCGGCCGGAATGGCGACGATGGGATTTCATCCGGTGGTAGCGATTTACTCGACGTTTCTCCAGCGCGCTTACGATTGCATTGTCCACGACGTGGCTTTGCAGGATTTACCCGTGATTTTCTGCATGGACCGCGCCGGTCTTTCCGCCAATGACGGACCCACCCACCACGGCTTGTTCGACATCGCCTATATGAGTTGCGTTCCGAACATGATCTGTATGTCGCCCAAAGATGAAGATGAACTGGTGGACATGATGTTCACTGCGGCAACGCTATCTCATCCGACCGCGATTCGCTATCCGCGTGGCGCGGGTGAAGGGGTCGTTATCAAGGACAAACCGGTTCTGCTCGAAACCGGAAAAGCGGAAGTCACGATAGAATTCTCGGGCAAGGGTGCCCGGAAGATCGCCCTGTTCGGACTGGGCCAAATGCATGGCGTCGCCACTGAGGCTGGCAAATTACTGCGAGATGAAGGATTTGATGTGGCTGTTATAAACCCGCGTTTCACCAAACCCATCGACGAAGATTGCCATGAGCGGTTTGCGAATGAAGCCGATCTGCTCATCACCTTTGAAGACCATGTCATTCGGGGCGGTTACGGGAGCATCGTTATTGATTCTCTGAATACGAAGGGCATCACGACACCCGTCCACAGAATTGCCTGGCCGGACAAGTTCATTGAGCACGCCTCCAGCGTCGGCCACTTGCGCAAAACCTACGGACTCACGGCCGACGCCGCAGTGCAGCGTGTTCTATCAATCTTCGGCAAGTCCGCCGTCGCGGCAGTTGCCTGACATTGACGAGTGGCGTTCAAGGTATCCGCTGATCATCGAATCGGGCGTCCCTCCCCGGATATTCGATGGGCGTAAACGACCGGAGAAACGTGTCCCCTGATGCAACCAACTTCCACGGCCCGGACAACCTGGATGCGTTTCGGGCTTTTTTCAAGACGGTGGGTCCTCGAGACGATACTTCATCACCCGGGCCGGGACGAGACCGCCGGCCTGACCATCAAGGGGTTCAACGTCGTGATTGGATCAAAGCGAGTCACTTCCGATTTCGCCCGATTGATGGATAGCGCCACAAAGATCAAGTGCTCCGAGTTCGGCCAGAATAGCGTCGAACACATTCAGGCGTTGTGCCCCTCATTCGCCCTACGGAAATCGCGCCCCGTCGCGTAGAATTTGGAATTGTTCTACCGTTCTCCCAAAAACGTAAAGCGAACCCAGGTGGTATGGAGATTTCTGGCTCCAGCAATTGGCCAATACCAATAGTTAAACAGCACCCCTGAACAGAGCGGCCCGACAACCAGAGCCCCCACCCCCATCTCGGTCTCATTCATCAGAACGACGGCAAGAAGCAGGCCGGCCAGATTGCCTGTTACCGTTGCCCACAATGAAGGAACCCAGTTTTCAGTCTCAAGAAGAGTAGCCCAGGCGGAAAAATTCATCTCAAAGAATAAATTTACGACGAACAACATCAGCCATGGCGATGGCAGAAGTTGCTTGTCCGAGCCCAGAAAATCGAGAACCACCTGTCCCGCCATGACCAAAGGAATGCCAAGGATTAAAAAGGAGATATTTTGAAACCAAATTCTTGGGCGCAGCAAATGCCGTATCTCGTCCAGCCGACTCTGAATTCTCAACTGGCTGATGCGTGGCCAGACGACAGCGGTCCAGACGGACGCAATTCCCTGAATCATGGCTCCAATCTGCCAGGACAGCCCGAAACGAGCACTGTATTCCAGCCCCAGGACGTGGAGACACAATGTTGTTGCACCGACGATCGCAAGATACCGACTCAAATGTTGCAGCCCTGCTCGCCAACTGTTCGGCCAAAGCGTTGCGAGCAAGTGGGCAACGGGAATCGCTTCGCTCGGGCGTTCAACCTCGGGCAGTATCTGCAAGCAACCCCGACGCGAGAACCATCTTTGACCAATACTGGCTACGATTCCCGCGGCCGGAACGGAAGCCAGTCCCGCACCGAGCAGCAGCAACAGACAACTCAATAGCAAACGAAATGCGTAACTCAACGCAGCGATGCGCGCTGCGCCCCGCACTTCATTCAATCCCCGAAGATAGGAATTCCACCAGGAAGAATAAATCTCCACCCCGGCTCCGATCACAGCCAATCCAGCGGCGAGCCAGGTTAATTCGACATTCGATGTCCCGGGGACCTTTGAGCGGATGGCGAAAAAACCGATCACCGTGAGCAATCCGACAGCCAACAGGGACACCCGAAAAAAGAGGGCTCGGGTCGCCAATAAAAGCTCCCATGCAAGTCGAAAGTTTGGTCTGCCTGAACCGCGTTCACTCGACATTCCCAGCGGGATTATCTCCCGGGCACCTCCCATCGCATAACCGACAAAACGACTCAGATTGAAAGAAAAGGCGGTATCGAGAATGGGAACGAGCATGACGAGACTCAGAATGAAGTAATGCATTCCAAGATCCCGTTCGGTCAACTTGTCCAGCAGCAGGGGCAACAGCAAAACCCCGGAAGCCAGCCTAAAGAAATTAAACACCCACGACCAAAAAACCGACGAGGCGTCCAGTTTCTTCCAGATTCTATCCAAAATCATTTTAGTATTACCGCTTCCAGATAGCTCAATCCCTTGTGCAAACCAATCCCGTCGGGGCGAGCTTGTGCATGCCTCAATCTTTTGTCAGCAGAAACCATTGCCGGAACGGCCCAAAACCGACTGGTAAATCTCAATATGCCTTCGGGCAATCACGTCTGGATGATACCTGTTCCGCATTTGTGCGGCTGAATTCCGCGTCGAAGTGGCACCTGATTCGATCCAGCTTGAAATCGCGGCCTCCAAGCCACTCCAATCCTCCGGCTGTAACAAGATCGTGTCATCGGTATCGGCGGTTATATCGATCGTGCCACCTACTCCAAAGGTGAACATTTTTAGATTCCTCGAAAGGCCTTCAGCAACGGCCAGGCCAAACGATTCCTCCGCTGAAACGTGAACCATGGCATCCGCCTGATCAAGCCAATCTCGCAATTGCCTTGTTTCGAGGTCTCCGCAATGAACCGCCCATCCCAAAGACTCGGCGATCAGCTTTTTGAAACGGTTATTGTAAGCGACATTACATCCGAGCCGTCCCGCAAAACGTATCTCAAATTGGCACCCGGCAGCGTGAAGACGATGGAAGAGCTCGACCAGTTCAACCTGCCTCTTCAGCGGATCAATCACGCCAACATTTACCAGCACAGGAATCTTGTTCGCATTTTTGCAGGGAAGATCAGTGAAAAACTCCCGCTGCAGCGCATTGGGGACACGCCATACCCGCTTCGCCCGCCCCTTCACAGTATTTTCCGTGTAGCTCGAGTTGCAAAACACCCCCATTGCCCGGCGAAGTGCAAGCGTCTCCAGCATTGCCGTAATCCCGTGATAACTGCCAATTCTCGCTTTATAGAATTGCCGAACCCGCACCATGTTCCCATGAATGGTGACCACATTCGGGAATCCCGAGAATACTGCCCCCATGGCGCATTCGCGCTCAGTTCCCTGACCGTGCACGATATCTGGCAAAATCCTGGAAAGTCTCCGACGCAACGCCATTATGCATCCCGCATAGCCACTCCGAAGCCATCCTATTTTCGGGACATGAATGCTGTGAAACCAAACGCGATCGTTTAGTTTGTCAGGTGATCGAAGCGGTTTTTGAGTACAGCTCAACAAATGCAACTCGATGTCCGAACGGTCCGCCAATCCCGAAAACAATGCCGCCGGCGCTGTGCCAAACACCGGCTCAGTCGCTTCGTACTGACGCCAGGCATCACGGTTGTCCGTTGTAATATGCGCAACGATCATCGATTCAGTCTCCGGACGCCACTAAGAAGCAACGACCGGGCGTCGCATTCCCCTCGTCCAGAACAGTGAGCCGATAGTTCAGTTTCAAGAGCCACTCTTGAATGCGCAACATCAGCAGTATATGGTGCACTTCGATGAACAATACAGGACGACTGTGCTCAAAAAGTTTTTCTGCTCCCTGCAGCATCAGCCACTCTCCGCCTTCGACATCGAGTTTGATTAAGTCTGGACCAGGTGTGCCATTGGAAATGAGAGTATCCGCCCGAAAGCTGCGAACCGTCGTCGTTTGAAATTGCCGGTAAACCAGCTTTTCTTCCGGCGGATTGGCAATTTCAAGGTGACTCCCACTACTGGCACCACCCATATCATCGCTTTGAACAAATCCAAGTTCGCCATCGCGATCTGAAAGAGCAGATTCGATCAGCTCGATTCTTTCGGCGAGCTTCGGATTTCGATCGACATTCTTCCGAAATCGAGCGGCGTTCTCCCGATTCGGCTCAAAAGCAACGACGC
>CALBIE010000899.1 GCA_937893495.1 uncultured Verrucomicrobiales bacterium
ACTCAATCCGTGGTAGCAGCCGAGGTGACGAGGCTCAAACTTGTTCGGAAAAACCGATCAGATTGGAGCCTCCTTCCGTCGGCTGCTACATTTTTAACGGTCTGTTAGAGCACGGTGGCCTGGTTGAGAGCTACTTCTTGTAGAGACGCGCCACCTGTTCTCCGTACCCGTTGTATTCCAGCGTCCGGATGCGGTCGTCGGTATCAACCACGCGTTCGGTCGCTTGTGACCAGCGCGGGTGCGGAACCCTGGGTTCCACGTTGGATTCGAACGGATATTCCTCGGCCGATAAAGTTTCCCAGAGCGTGGAGGGCTGTTTGCTGACCAGTTCGATTTCCACAATCGACTTGATGCTCTTATAGCCGTACTTCCACGGAACGATCATGCGAATCGGCGCGCCATTCTGCTTGGGGAGGGGTTTGCCGTACATCCCGGTCGTGACGAGGGCAAGATCGTTCATCGCTTCATCCAATCGGAGGCCCTCCGTATAGGGCCATGGATATCCCCTCAAATAGTTGATTCCGGGCATTTCAGCCGGCTTCATCGCGGTGATGAATTTGACGAATTTCGCCTCTGCCTTCGGCTTGACCATGCGCAACACCTTGTTGAGCGGGAAGCCGGTCCACGGGACGACCATCGACCATGCCTCGACGCAGCGGAATCGATAGACGCGCTCCTCCAGTCCGATTTTCTCCGCAAGATCGCGGGCGTCGATGGTCAGTGGTTTATCACAAAGCCCGTGAATTTTGATTTGCCAGGGGTCAATTTTAAAGTCGCCTACCAGGCCTACAACGGCGGTCTTCTGCGTGGAAAACTCGTAGAAATTGTTGTAATGCGTCGCCCAGGTTTCGTCGGTCAATCGCCAGGGTGGGCTGAAGTTGCCGTTTCGTTTTGCCGGAAACAGTTTTCGCCTGGCTTTGGTAGCTCCAAAACCATCGAGCGACTTCATGGTTAGTGCGCCGCTGCCGGCAAAACCCATCTGTTTGAGAAAACTCCGGCGATTGAAATAGCTTTTCTCCGGTGTCACCCGGTTCTCCGGGATGTACCATTCCGGTCGAATGATGATATTGGCCATGTGTTTAAAATGACGCAGAATCACGGGTTGTGAATCAAAAAAGATTGATAACTTCGGAAATCGGCCAATAGCTTCAGCCAGTGCTGGAACCTCCCGCGATCATTGTGCCACCGCCGTTGGCGCCGACCTCGGCAGTGGGAGAGGAACGTCTGCACGCCATGGATCATGTTCGAGCGGTAGCCATGCTGTTGGGCATCGTGCTCCACGCCGCCATTTCCTTCATGGAAACGAAAGTTCCCTGGGTGTTGCAGGATTCACAGACGAACTTGGGCTTCGACGTGCTGGTGAGTCTTATCCACGGCTTTCGGATGCAGTTGTTCTTTTTCATTGCGGGCTTTTTCGCCCGACTGCTGATTCGCCGAATCGGTGTCCGGCGATTCATTCAACATCGATTGGTGCGGGTCGGAATTCCATTCATCGTAGGATTGTTCACGCTGCTGCCGGTTATTTTCGTTATCTGGATGATTGGCAATCGTGTCGGAGGGATTGTGCCGAGTGCGGAAATGACGAGAACTCCGCAATCGATTGGTGAATTTCCCACTGCGCATTTGTGGTTTCTCGAATACCTCTTGATTTTTTATGGCGCAGTCGTGTTGTTGCAATTGCCCCGCGTCAAATTGGATAAATCTGGATGGGGGCGAATCGCCGACCGGCTCTATTCCGGGTTACTGGGCGCATGGTGGAAGCCGTTCGTTTTGCCGCTGTTAACCGTTCCTTTTCTCATGGGTGGCCCGATGATTGGCGAGGTTGAAAGCGCTGGTGTGGCCATGATGCCGAGATGGCAGGCGCTGATATACTACGGAATCTATTTCGCCTGCGGATGGATGTTGCACCGGCAGAAGGGATTACTTGGCGAGTTCCTGCGCTTTCGCTGGCTTTATCTCGCAACGGCAGTGGTTTCCTTTGCCGGCTATGCCGCGGTTCTAGTCGCGATTGAAGAAGGGGAAGTCGCAAATCAGAGGGCAATTGAAATGATTGGTCACACTTTTGCGGAAATATACACATGGGCGATGCTGTTTGGTTTTACCGGCATGTTTCTCAAATACTTCGCCAGTCGCGCGGCCTGGGCACGTTATCTGGCCGATGCCTCTTACTGGTTTTATCTGATACACCTGCCATTGGTGCTCTGGTTGCAGATCGTCGTGGCAAAGTGGGAAGTGAACGCGTTGTTGAAGTTCGCGTTCATCAATGTCGTAACCATCCTGATTCTGCTCGCCACGTATGACTGGATCGTTCGTTACACTTTTATCGGGAGAATCCTGAACGGTAAACGAACTCGTCCTGAACCGAACTCGCCGGCACTTACTTCAAGTAGGGCCGGATAATTCGCGTCCAGATGGCGTAGCCTTTTTCGTTCAGGTGCAATTTATCGGCGGCAAAGATATCCGGTAGCGGGTTGCCATCGGAATCAACCATCCGGGAGGCGGTATCAATGAAGTCGAGTTTCCTGTTTTTCTTCGCAAACTCCGCAACCAGCCTGTTCGCTTCGTGGACTTGTTCGATTTGCTTGATCCGTTTCTCGCATGGCGTGATAGCGATGTAGGATATCCGAGTCTGGGGCAGGGATTTATGAACCCGTCGGACGAACGCGCGATAGTCCGCGAATACCTGCAACGGCGACTTCTTCGCGTTGAGGTCATTGGAACCGGCAAACATGACAATCTGTCGGGGTTCATAAGGAAGCACGATTCGATTGGCAAAGTGCAGTGAGTCGGCGACCTGAGACCCTCCGAAGCCGCGATTGAAAACGGGAAAATTCGGGAAGTCCTGTTCGAGTGTGCTCCACCGCTTGATGCTCGAACTTCCGATAAACAGAATTCCATTTTTTGGCGGCGCGTTGGTTTTGTCGTTCGTCTCGAATGCCGCGATCGACTTCTCCCATTTTTCAATATTGGCTGTGGAAGGTGTTGGCAGTTTTTGAGCCGCCTCTGAGACAATCGCCAGCGCAAACGTCAGGAATAGAATGAACCGAAATAATTTCATGCAGCGGGAGCGTGCCCCAAGCATCCGTTCCTGCAAGGCAAATGTTTGGGTGCGTATTGTGGAGCTCATTATGGGCAATCGCATACCTGATTGATTGTTGAATTATGAAGGTCAGGATTGAAGAACCCGTTGCCAAATCGGGTGCCTTGCCCCACAACGGTGGAATGAAGATTGTTCAAGTTGGTTTCTGGATATTTCTGAGTGCCGTAATCGGGACACCAGTGACCTCTTTCGCGGGATGGAAGGCCGGAGTAGCAACCGTCAAGGTGACCCCGCAGAAGATGGTCTGGATGGCAGGCTATGCGGCCCGAATGAAACCTGCGGAACGCGTCGAACAGGAATTGTTTGGAAAGGTCCTTCTATTGGAGGGTGAAAAAGGAAATCGGGTTTTCATCATGACGACGGATTTGATTGGAGTCCCGCGATGGCTTCGCGATGGTCTGCTGGAGCGGGCGAATAAGAAATGGGGAACCAGGCCCGAGGGCTTGCTGATCAATGCCTCACATACTCATTCCGGTCCCGAATTGCGTTCACCGAAATTGGCTTATTCAGGAATTCCCGAAGAGCGACTGAAGCTCGGGCGCGAGTACAGCGCCTGTCTGGAGGAGACGTTATTCAGTGCGATGGAGGCAGCGGTGAAGGATTTGTCCGATGCCCGAATTCAGTACGTCCGATCGCGTTGCGGGTTTGCGATGAACCGGAGAACTCCGAGGGCGACCGGGTGGGCGAATTTCCCCAATCCGGAAGGTCCGGTGGATCATGATGTGCCGGTGTTGAAGGTGCTTGATGCCGAGGGGAAGACACTGCGCGCGGTCATGTTCGGTTACGCCTGCCACAACACGACACTGGGGTTCTACTATTTCACGGGAGATTATGCCGGTTACGCTCAGGAATATTTTGAACGCGATCATCCTGAAGTCACGGCGATGTTTATGATGGGATGCGGAGGGGATCAGAATCCCTATCCGCGTCGAAGTCTGGACCTGGCGAAACGCCACGGTCAATCACTGGCCACCGCCGTCGAGGCCGCGTTGGAGACGACGCCAATACCGATTGAGGGAGAGCTGAAATCCGCTTTCGCGGATGTACTGATCGACTATGCGAAACAACCGAGTCGCGAGGCGTTGCAGGAACGGCTCAAGGATAAGAATCGATACGAAAGCGCCTACGCGCAGCGATTGATGGATCATTTGGACAAAAATGGCAGCCTGCCGAAGTCATACCCTTGCCCGGTCCAGGTCATCCGCTTCGGCAAGGCGGTGAAGTTCGTTGCGATTGGTGGAGAGGTCGTGGTGGATTACTCCTTGCGACTCAAGAAAGAACTGGGCGGCAATGTCTGG
>CALBIE010000900.1 GCA_937893495.1 uncultured Verrucomicrobiales bacterium
CGATGACACCCCGCTCAAAATCCTCGACCAACCCGCTTAAGCTGGCGCCATTCGGATTAGCATGGATGCCTTAACGGGGATCAGCATTACGTCGATTGTCAATTACACGTCCTGAATTGCCGACTTCCCGATAGGGCAACGAATGAGGAGGCTGTTCAG
Source organism: uncultured Verrucomicrobiales bacterium (assembly GCA_937893495.1). GTDB lineage: Bacteria > Verrucomicrobiota > Verrucomicrobiia > Limisphaerales > JAYPXF01 > CALBIE01. The sequence continues at coordinate 160 of CALBIE010000900.1, forward strand.
GGAGACGACAAACCGCTTGAGTGGCCTTGCTTCGAAAAAACGGACAGCGAAAGAGGTTCATTTGGTTAGGAGTTCGAAGTCAACGGGAGAACGACCGTTGGGCCAACCGATCCAGGCGATTAAGATTAGACAGCACTCGTTCGCAGAGAAAGGCCAAGCGGATACAGAAACCGAGTATTCCCTTATTCCGTGGAATACTGGGTCTTTCGCGAAGCACGGGGCAAGCAAGGATCGTCGCTAGAAATCGGCCCAATTCGTATAAAAGGAGAATTGGGATCCCAAACGCGACCGATACGCGAACCTCTCGCAAATCGTGGCACAACTGATGCCGTCGCTTTGAAGCCATAACCGATGATCAACAATTGACATTCTTGCTAGTGCTGCAAGCATACTTTAAACAATGAATTCTCTGCAATGATTCAGGTAAACGATATAAAGCCACTGACGGATTTTCTGCGTAACGCCAAGAGTCACATCACCGGGTTGAAGCGAAGTGGCCGGCCGGAGATCTTGACGGTCAATGGTGAGGCGGCTGTCGTTGTTCAGGATGCCAAGGCCTATCAACAGCTCTTGAATCTGACTCGCCAGGCTCAAGACGACGCCCGGCTGGCAGACGCATTGGAGGCCCTGCGAAAAAACGAACAGGGGATTCCCAGTGACAAGGCATTCGCCCGACTCCGCAAAAAGCACGCGAAACGGTGATGTCCAGTTTTCGCGTGCAGATTCATCCCACGGCTTTCGAGGATATCGATTCTGCTACCGATTGGATTGCCCTCAAAGCTGGACCCGAAAAGGTCGCCGAGTGGCTCGATTCTCTGCACGCGTGCGTCGAGACGATGAAGACGTTTCCGGAAAGGTGCCCACTCGCCAAGGAATCTGGAAAATGGGGACCGGAGAAATTGCGGCAGCTCTTGTTCCAAGCCTACCCATCCAAGTATCGGATCCTCTTTCACATTGCCGGCGACGTCGTTCACGTACTCCAAGTGAGACATGGTGCGCGCCGCTGGATGCACAAAGAAGGAGAATGAGGCGGATCCGCACCAATGTCTCCGACCCTTCCTATATTGGCTTCCGTGTCCCGAATCCGGAGCACGGACTTGTTGTCCATTTCAAGTGGAACGCGGCAACATGGCGTGGATGGTCGAATCCATTACTGCGGGCGAATGTGAACAGTCAGAGTGAAGAACTCCAAAGCCGTTTCTGGGTTGGCCGGGACATCACTACGAGGCGGGCTTGGCGTTCGGATGTTCAGTCAGAGCAGGCAAGCATTTCCGCCCTTTCCCAATCGGGCGGCGGTCGTAGCCGAGAAGCTCTCCTTGCATCCTCGAAATTGTTCGGCACTCACCGTGCTATGATTGGTGCCTGGGATTCTCTTTTCGCCAGCTTTTTTCCCATGCATCAGACATCCTCAGCATCTTGGCCTTCAGCCATTTACGTTGCGACTATTTTTTAGACACCAAGTAGTTCACAGGCAGAGGTAGGTCGTGATTTTCGATGGCATTTTAGCCGACGAGAATAGTTGAATCACCAGAAATCGCTTTGGTGTGCTTGTAGCGTCGAAAAACTCGATCAGGACACAGTCTGACTTGGGAACGGCTTGGAGTTTTGTTTAACGGTTCCGGGGAGGAGGGAGAGATGGGTGATCGACGGGATTCGAACCCGCAACATCCAGTACCACAAACTGGGACTCTACCATTGAGCTACGACCACCATTTACCGGGCCACGGAAATTATGGATTAACCTACATTTCGTCAAGTATGCGGTTCAGGCCCACTCGGAGAATCCAGGTTTACGGCCATAGAAAATAAACTGCGACCAGCACTGCCTGAATCACCACCGCAACTCGAAATTTCCACTGGAATAACGGTTTCGCCGTCTTGTGCCGGAATAATCGCATTCCCAGCCAAGCACCGATCGTCCCTCCGATCACTGCGGCAAGCAACAGCGTGTTCTCCGATATTCGTTGCCTCCTCCGTCCGGCAATGGCCTTGTCATATCCGTAGGCCCCCAGTGCCACCACGTTGATTGCCACCAGCCAGCATATCAATACGTCGCTCAATACCCACAATCGCATCAATGCGGTCAATGCGGCCGAACCAATGAAAATAAATCGCACGATCGGAGCATGACATTCGCAGCGTCCACTTTGCCAATCCTTTCCCCCGCTCAGGCATCCCGAATCAAGCAGCGTGGCAGATGAATCATCGCTGCGAAACGACCCGGTGACACTCAGCGGCGAAAAAAAGCGTCATACCCGGTGAAGACTCCCAGAACTATCATGACGATACCGACCGAGCGAAACCCGGTCCGCAATTGCCCGGCGCTCGTCATCACCACTGCATGGGCCCGGGGCAGCAAAACATACGCCAGGCCTTTGAACGTCGCCATCCATCCGGCCACGGTGATGATGACCGGAATATCCCACACCCAGACGTTGTGACCGAGAACCACGATGAGCGCGATCGGAAAGGTGTAGGACGCAATGATCAAGCCGCCCGTTTCCTTATCCCGCAGCGGCACGAAGATAGCCTCCCATTTGGCCGAATGCAGGAGATGCGACAGGCCGAACACGATCCAAAGGACGGCAACCCAACGGGCGATGAGTGTTTCCATCGTCAAGTGCGTTTGATCTCGTTCACTTGGGTGCCGGGTGAAGGACCTTCGCAACGCCGGGGGGCAATGACCCCCGGATAATTCCCGATACACCGTCGCGAGCCGCGACACGCTGACTTCCCACATCAAGTCGCCTACCTGAGTTCTCAGGCAATCAATTGCCAGGAAGACACAAGTTCTCAAGCCTTGTCGTTTTCCTTCAGCAGAATTTCGATGGCTTTTTCAACATCGCCATTTCGGATATCGCCCCACCGAAGATTGCCTTGGCGGTCGATGATGTAGTAATCGGGATAGCTGTTGGCCTTGAACGCCTTGTTGGTGCCGTCATCAATGGCCACGGGATACTGAATCTTATGCTTCTTTACGGTCTCCGCGATCTTCTCGGCGCCACGCACCGCGCAAACACCAATGATGACCACTCCCTTGTCGGCGTATTTTTTCATCAATCCGTTAGTCTTCGGCACGGCGGCAAGACACGGTCCACACCAGGTCGCCCAGAAATCCAACACGATAATTTTCCCCTTCAATTCAGCCGAGGTCAGGCCCTTGGAATTTATCCAATCCTTCAGTTTCAGCTCGGGTGCCGCCTTGCCATGCATTGCGGTGATTTCCGCGCGAACTTTGCTGTTCTCCAGAGCTGGAGAATCCGCCGCTGTTCCGGTTATGGCGACACCGGCAAAGGCTGCCATAATTACCGTTCCGATCGATTTGTGCTTACCTGCTTTCATGACTGAATTAAGAACCTGCCTCGACACAATGGCAAGGAATTCAAGAGGGAGATTTAGCAAGCTGAACCGCGGCACTCCAACACTCCATTACTCCCGGTCATTGGCGACGTTTCGCATTGGTTGGCGATTCTCAACTGCATCGTTGCGGCTCAGAGCTACTTGTCCTTGGTCATCGACGGACGCGGGCGGATGCTTAATGAATTCTCAACTAATTGCTGATCCACCGGATCCAGGGGACGCGCACCGACCTTGGATGCCAAAACTTTTTCCAACTCCCTCGCTTCGTGCGTGGCCATCAAATCCGGACTGACCGGTTGCGCGCAGTTTCCCTGCCGGTCGGCATCGAATCCTTCCGGGCCAAGATTTCCTGCGCAGTAAACCACACCCGCCGGAGAATCATCGCCTTTCAGCACTTGCATGGAACGATCCGGACGCTTTGGCAGAAATGGACTCAGCGGAACGTGATTACCAATGAGGTTGCCGGTCGAACCGGCACGCACGCGAATGCCATAAACAGTCCAGTTACGCACCAGATTGTTGACTACGTTAAATTTCTTCGCGTCGTGCAACTGCGGATTTCGTTGCCCGTTGTTCGTAAAAAGATTGTGGTCGATATAGAGATTATCCACGCCCACGACGAGCATTGCCTTCTCGGTCGCGCCAATGAGGCAATTCCGAATGATTATGCCGGTCGGACGCTTCCCAGTTTTGTAGTCATGTGTAATGTCGATCGCTCCATCGCCGCCATGCGTGGAAGAACAGTTCTCAATCAGGATGTTCCGGCACGCACCGCTAATGCGCAGATTATCATCGCTCGATTCGCGAAACCGCAGGTGCTTAATCTGAATATTCGCCACATCTGCAATCACGAAGGGTTTTCCGACGATGGTGATGCCGGGTTTCGGAGCGGCTGCGCCATCGATGGTCACGTTGTGATGGGTCAGCTTCAATTCGCTCTTCAGCCGAATGACTCCACCCACCTCGAAGACCACATACCGAAAACTGCCATTCAATGCCTCGCGTAATGAACCCGGTCCGCTGTCATCGAGGCTGGTGACGACCTTTCGGTGGATGGGAACGGGCGAAGGTCGCGGCACAATATTCTGCGCTGTTTCGGCACTGATGGCCGCGCCCATCAGCAGGGCGGGCAATATCCAAATTGATTTCATCTCTTCAGTTAGACGAGGTTATTCCACGTTTGCTCACTTGCGCTTCAACACCGGCTGAGTCCAGGCGGTTGCGAATTCATTTTCCTCAGACGGATTCGGGTGCTTCCGCGACGAAACAATGCGTGCACGGATATAAATCTCATCGCCATCGAATCGATACACCGGGTTCAGTCCGGACACTTCCGCGAACACGGCGCCAATATCCTCGCTGTAGCGATGGGTGAGTCGCAGCTTTTCGCCGGCTTTGTTGCGAGCAGGTTCGTTTTTGTCATCAAATCCCATCTTCGTTCCAATAAATTGCGTGGTGTAACTTACGCCCTTTTCCGGAAGAATGGCGATACGGTATTCTCCCGAAGTGACCCGGATGTCCACGAGTTCGACCCCGGAACTCGAGTAGAAATCACCGCGCTTCATGGCTTTAATCACGGCCTCCGTGGTCAATTCCTTCGCTCGCACCATTACCCAACCGCGTCCAGCGTTGCTCTTGCCCAGGGCGATGGTGTGGTAATGATGCGCGTCATCCGTGCCCAACCCATACATCAACGGCAGACCCAGTTTCGTGACGCGCCACGTATTGATGATGTCCCATACCCGATCGCAACCGGCGTGGGTCGCGTCCCCACGATTATGAACCGTCGGATGCCCGTTGTACACTTCGAAAAACTGTCCGCCCCGCACACGCATCAGTTCCTCGGCCGTGATCGCCCACTGGAAATTCGGATGATTGATGTGCGGCAACATGGGTTTGCCCGTTTCCTTCTCCTGCGCCAGCACGGCATCGATATTGTTCTGCATGACCTCGATAACGTTTTTTCCGGTCTTCGGCTGAATGA